>CACOMS010000004.1 GCA_902628375.1 uncultured SAR86 cluster bacterium
TAAACATAGATTCAAATGCTTTATATAGACAAGAAGAATTGCATCAGATAAATGATGAATCTCAAGAAGATGCAAGAGAAGTAGAAGCTTCAAAATGGGATCTGAATTATGTGGCTCTAGATGGAAATATAGGCTGTATGGTAAATGGGGCTGGACTGGCTATGGGAACAATGGACATTATTAAGCTTTATGGTGGTGACCCAGCTAACTTCTTGGATGTAGGAGGCACTGTAGATGCAAAAAGGGTATCTGAAGCTTTTAAGATAATTCTTTCTGATGAGAATGTTAAAGCTGTCTTGATTAATATCTTTGGAGGGATTGTAAGATGTGACGTCATAGCAGATGGTGTTATAGAGGCAGTGAGCCAAATGGAAATTAATGTTCCTGTAGTGGTTCGTCTAGAAGGAAATCAAGCAGAATTAGGCACTAAAAAATTAGGTGAAAGTGGGTTAAATATCATTGGAGCAAATAGCCTTGAAGAGGCAGCATCTAAAGTGGTTGAGGTTTCTAAAGGGAGTTAATTATGAGTATTTTGATAGATGAAAATACAAAGGTTATTTGTCAGGGCTTTACAGGATCTCAAGCTACCCAGCACTGTGAGCAATGCATTGATTACGGTACAAATTTAGTAGGAGGTGTAACGCCAGGAAAAGGAGGACAAACTCATTTAGATTTACCCGTTTTTGATTCCGTAACTGAAGCCGTAAAGGAAACAGAAGCTGAGGCTAGTCTTATTTTTGTACCAGCTAGATTTTGTAAGTCCTCTATTCTTGAATCAGCAGAGGCAGGAATAAAGCTAATTGTATGCATAACAGAAGGCATACCCACTATCGATATGATAGAAGTGAAACACAGATGCGATGAAATGGGAGTAAGATTAATTGGTCCTAATTGCCCTGGAATAATTACTCCAGGAAAGAGCAAAATGGGCATCATGCCAGCTTCAATACATCTGCCAGGAAAAGTAGGTGTTATATCTAGATCCGGAACCCTCACTTATGAGGCGGTTAAACAAACCACTGATGAAGGATTTGGACAGAGCAGTTGTGTAGGAATAGGAGGAGACCCAATACCAGGAACTAGTTTTATTGATGTTCTGGAAATGTTCGAGAATGATGATCAGACAGAAGCAATTGTGATGGTAGGTGAGATAGGAGGAACAGCAGAAGAAGCAGCTGCTCAATATATTAAAGAAAATATTACAAAACCGGTTGTTTCTTACATAGCAGGCGTTACTGCTCCATCAGGAAAAAGAATGGGCCATGCAGGAGCTATAATTGCTGGAGGAAAAGGCACCGCAGATGATAAATTCGAAGCACTTAAATCAGCAGGGGTTTATACCGTCAAAAGCCCTGCCGAAATAGGAAAGGGACTTAAAGAGTTAACTGGCTGGTAAGCATTTTAGAGGTAAATTCTTCCGTACTTTGTATTTAGAAAATCTTTCCAACTAATCGACTCTTGAGGAATAAAACCTGTTCCAGAAATCTTTTCTGTTAAGTGCATTTCTAATAGACCGCATACACCAGAAGCAGTTGTTAGCTGTATTGCACTAAAAGTTGAATTTCCTTCTATTTTTCTACAAAAAGTTTTTTCTTGAAGGACGCCGCCTAATTTTCCGATAACTTTTACAAAAAAGATAACCACATCATTTGTCGTTCTAGGCACTTCCTTATCAAAAAGTTTTTCTAGTGACTCTCTATTTCTTTTCAAATGAAGATCATTAAATAAGAATTTCATATGAGCTTGATGTCCAGGGTATCGAATCGTCTTATAGGTCAGATTTTCTACTTTTCCTTCATATGTATCACACATAGTCGCACAGCCACCACTTGTGTTAAATGCTTCATAACTTTTACCTTCAATAATTAACTTTTCCATTCCTTCTAAAGGCATAACTTTTTGCTTTTTCCCTTCATAAATTACATCTGCTTCATTACAGTATTCATTAATCAGACCATTAGTGGACCAGCTCAAGTAGTAGCTCATTTCATTAGTTGTATACTTTGGTAAAGCTCCTACTCTCATTAATACTTCATTTACTTCATCAAATTCAGTGATCATTTCTGCAGCACAAATGTTAATAGCCCCTGGAGCTAACCCACATTGAGGAATTAATACGGAGTTAGATTTTTTTGATTTTACATACTCCGTAGTAGATACGTCTTCCGTCAAGTCAAAGTACCCAATTCCCATATCTGAAGCCACATCGGCTATATTTTTATTCACTGCATATGGTCCAGCAGAAATAACAGCTGATTGATCTTTAAGGAATTCTTTTACTTGGCTTTTGGAGTTGGCATCCATTCCATCTCTTAAGTCTCCACTTTTTACTTCGTAGTCATCTTTTAATAACTTTCTTATAGCCCAACCAATATTGCCACTTCCTATAATCGCTACTTTAGCTTTCATCGAATTCTACACCTTGGGCCAAAGGAAGCTCAGAACCATAATTCAAAGTTGCTGTGGTTCTGCGCATATAGGCCTTCCATGAATCAGAGCCTGACTCTCTTCCTCCTCCTGTTTCTTTTTCTCCCCCAAATGCGCCTCCTATTTCTGCTCCGCTGGTTGCTAATACAGTTGCCTTAGACTTTATATAAAAAATTTCTCCTGTCTCAATCTCAAATGCAATTACACCTACTACAGCGTTATCTGCATTTAAAACTAAATCTATTGCAAACCATTCATTTAAAAAATTAGTTCCAGCTTTTAGGTTAGCTTGATAAAGAGTATGCAATAAACTATGTCCAGTTCTATCTGCTGCTGCACAAGTTCTAGATGCTTGACCTCCTTTTCCATAATCTTTTGACTGCCCTCCGAAAGGCCTTTGATAAATTCTTCCTTCTTCTGTTCTAGAAAAAGGCAACCCCATATGCTCTAACTCAAAAACAGCTTTCGGGCCTTCAGCGCACATATACTCAATAGCGTCTTGATCTCCTATGTAGTCTGATCCTTTAACTGTATCGAACATATGCCATCTCCAATCATCATCAGGATCATCACTTGCTATAGCGCAAGTAATTCCACCTTGAGCGGAGACTGTATGAGATCTGGTAGGAAATACTTTAGATATTACCGCTGTATTTAATCCAGATTCAGCTAATTGCAAAGAGGCACGCATACCAGCTCCTCCACCACCTATGATAATTCCATCAAACTCCTTAACTGGAATATCCGATCCCTTTATGATTTCATCTACTTTCATATTCCTTTACCAAATAATTATTGCTGACCATAAAACAACTACGAGAATCAATAACCCACATATTACTCTATATATAAAGTTTAAGGGTTTACCTAAAAAAGAAATTTTTGGACTGGCAAAACCTAAAAATCTAGGAGAAAGGTAATCACTTCCAATTGCCCATGTTCCTAACCAGGCATGGACACCAAAGGATATAAGGAACAAGAAAGTTGCTACCTTCATTAATGGATTGCTCATTAAAGAGCTCCATGCAAAATAATCAACCGGGGTACTTTTTAGGAAAAAGCCTGTTAAAAAAAGAAAATACATTAAAAGTATTAAGGAGCTTATCCTGATAAGTAAAAAATCTATTGTGCCTTTACCTAATCTCATTAAAACCAAAATACTCCAATAAATAAAAACAAAATAAAAAAGAAAATTACAATAGTTGACCAAGAAGTAATCTTAGTTGAAGACAATGTTTCTCCTATTCCAAAAAATTCACCTAGTAACTTCTTAATTCCTGCTAATAAGTGGTACACCAAAAGCATAAAGACTATAGAAAACCCAACTTTAATTAGTAGGTTAGAGTTTATATCCTCAAGCAAAGATAAGTAGGAGCTTTCAGAGCCTAAAGATCTATCTAAAAGCCAAACTAAAAAAGGGAAGCTAAAAAATAAGATAAATCCACTTATTCTATGAAGAATGGAAACAATACCTGTAATGGGTAAGTTTATTCTTAATAAGTTTATAAAAACTGGCCTAGTATCTTCTTTAGTCACTTAATATAGAAATTTAGAAAAAATGGGTGTTTGTAGGTGCTAATTATAATTCTGCAACTACTCGAAAGCCATACTTTCCTTAAATATATCTCTTAATGTAAAGAACGAGCAGGAAGACAACTACAAAAATTGGGATGCATATCAAATAAGGCAAATTAGGAGATATCTCATATAGGAATCCACTCATTAGTGGCCCAATGGCGAAGCCTAATCCAGGTGCTACCATTGCCACTCCAACAGCCTCTCCTTGATTAGAAGATCCAGCATTTAAAGAAGCTGTAGCTGTATAACCTGGAGAAGCTAATCCCATAGCAATTCCTAGAAAGGACATTCCTAACACAAAAATGTAAAGGTAGTTGAAATAACTATAAATATTATTCCCAATATAAAGAATGGAATTGAGATTGATATGAAATTAATAGGAACTATTTTTGTTTTCTGTACATAAGTTAGTTGAACTAAAATAGAAAAAATCCCCAAAAGACCAAACGCAATTCCTTGTCTTTCCTGAGTTACGAGTGTAGAAAAATTAAATTTATCTTGTATGTAAAAAGCAGCAACAGTCATAGTTGAAGAAAAGCAGATAAATATTAGTACCCCTATTCCTACAAAAACAAGAAGTTTGTAATCGTATGACATTCTTTCTCTTTTTCTTTCCTCGATTCCAGCCTCTAAAGTTTCTGGTAAATATAAATAAACCATCAATAAAGCAAGAAAACTCAAGAATGACATTAATACTACGGGAATCAATCTCCCATATGGAGTTAAGTAAGAAGGAAAAATTTCTGTATTTGCTATCAAGAAAGCCACAAAACTAACCATTATTGGGGCAAATATAGTACCCAGATTATTAGCAGCGCCATACTGTCCCATACCTGCAGATCTTTCTTCTTCTGTCGTTATATCTGCAATGTATGCTCCTGCTGCTGGTCTAGAGGCAGCACCAACAGCTGAATTTAAAACTCTAGCTAGGAGAAAGCTTAAAATTAGACTTGAGGTAAGAAGCACTCCTACTAGTCCAAGATAAGCAACAAGGACAAATAAAAGAGAAGATATTATGTAACCAGCAAAACCGATCATTAAAACGGATTTTCTTCCTTTTCTGTCACTCATTCGCCCCCAAAAGGGAGTTGTAAGTAAAAAGACAAAAGCAGAAATGGAAACAAAAGTAGTAATTAGCCTGACACTAAAACCTAATTCCCTTCCTATTAAAGGCATAACTTGGGCATAAACTGACTGCCCCATACTTACAAAAATTACTGCTATTAAGAGTATGGAAATAAAACCCTTTTTATGTTCTTTTGTATTAATTTGCTTTCCTTTCCTTTTGTTGCCTGATTATAAATGCATACTCCATTGCCACTTCTTCCAAGCTAGCAAACCTACCACTTACTCCTCCGTGCCCTGCAGACATATTAACTTTCATTAATATAGGGTTATCAGATGTAGTGTAGTCTCTTAGTTTAGCTACATATTTAGCTGGCTCATAATACTGAACTTGTGAATCCCATAATCCTGTAGTTACTAAAATTGAAGGATAACTTAGTGAGTCTATGTTGTCATAAGGTGAATATTTCATCATGTAATCGTATTGCTTCTTTATTCCTGGATTACCCCATTCATTGTATTCTCCAGTAGTTAAAGGTATTGATGGGTCTGACATAGTTGTGACAACATCTACAAACGGAACATTTGAAATGATTGCCTTATATAAATTAGGTTCAAAATTTATAACAGCACCCATTAATAAACCTCCAGCACTACCTCCTGCTGCAAATAGATTGTCTGGATCTACAACACCCCTTTTTACTAGCCCTTTAGTTACATCTATAAAATCATAAAAAGTGTTAAGTTTTTTGTACATTTTTCCTTGCTCATACCACTCTCTTCCCATCTCTTGTCCACCCCTTATATGAGCTATAGCAAAGACATATCCTCTGTCTAAAAGAGAAAGTCTTGTGGAACTAAATCCTGCATCTAGTGAATTACCATAAGAACCATATCCATAAATAAATAAGGGGTTTTTTCCCTTTTTATAACTGGTTTTTTTATAAACTAAAGAAACAGGTATATGAGTATTTCCATCTCTACTCTTTATCTTTAACCTCTTTACCCTATACAAACTTGGATCATAGGCTGTCTTTAATTTGGCTTGTTTTAGAAGTTTCTTTCTTGCTGAATTTAGAGAAGCCGAATAGATACTATCGGGGACCCTCATGCTGGTGTAGCCAAAATTAAAATTAGATGCGTTATATTCTGGGTTGGCAGCTAAATACAAAGAATAGGATGGATCCTGCATCTTTATGCTCTTGAAAGTAGAACCACTTCTTGAATAAATTCTTAGTTTCTTTAAACCATCTTCTCTATAAATTAATACAAAATTAGAAGGAAAAGTTAACACTGATTCCAAGAATCTAGATTTATTATGCTGAATCAAATTTTTCCAATTACTCTTTGAAGTACTACCTCCTTTTGGAACTTGCATTATCTTAAAGTTTTTTGCGTCGAGGTTAGTTTGGACTAGAAATCTATCTCCATCATCTTCTATCCAATATAGATGACCTTTTTGCCTCTTTTGAAAAGACTTAGGTTTAGATAGAGGTTTATCGCTAGGTATCAATAAAGTCTCGGAAGAAGTAGTACTAGAAGCTTGTATTTCTATATAGCTCATAGTTCTAGAGTTTCCCAAAGATAAATGAAAAGTATTATCTGTTTCTTCATAGATAACTTTATCTTTCTCCTGCTCTTCTCCTAGCTTGTGTCTTAAAACTCGATAAGGAAGAAGGGTTATTGGATCTCTTTGAATATAAAAAATGTAGTCGGAGCCTGAAGACCAAGCGATATCTCCAGAAGTGTTTACTAATTTATCTTGGGTAAGCTTCCCTGTCTGTAGATTCTTGATTCTAATTTCATATTGCCTTCTTCCCGTCTTATCTTCAGCAAAAGCCAATAGATCTTCTGAAGGAGAAATATTCCAGTTAGCTAACCTATAAAATTTAGAGCTCTTTGCCAGGTTATTTACGTTTAGAATTTCTTCTTGCTTATCTGTAGTTATATTAGTCCTAATATAAATGGCATGTTCTTGATCAGGCTCATATCTTCTAAAGTAAGTATATGAACCCATTTTTACCGGCACTGAATCTTCTTTTTTAGGTATTCTTGATACTATTTCTTCAAATAGTTTTGATCTTAGGTCTAGTCCGTTTTTGAACCAGTTCTCTAAATATTTATTTTCTAGTCTTAAATGAGATAGAACTTTCTTATTTTTTCTTGTGTCATCTCTTAGCCACTGATAATTATCAATCCTCTCCTCACCATGTGCTTTATGCACGAAAGGAATTTTTTCTGGATTTGGTTTTTTCAATTTATCTTCACCATAAGTTGTTGATATAAAACAAGAGCACACTAACAGAAAACCCAGTAGGATTCTTTGATTATGTAATTTACTTTCTTCTTTTAACAATTCTTTTTCTTCTTTTCTTTTGGCGATCTGTGAGAGTATTTTTTTTATTTTTATATGGATTTTCAGAATCCATAAATTGCACAAAAACTGAAGTTGATAGATCTAATTCTTTTCTAAAGAAATTTTCTAAATATCTTTTATAAGTATTTTGTAGACTGGATAAATTGTTTCCATGAACTACTATCCTTAAAGGGTTTTTTCCTCCTGCATGAGCATACCTTAATTTAGGTCTAAACCGCCCGCTCATTGAAGGAGGTTGCTGCACTAAGGCATCTGAAAGAATACTATTTAGCTTATTTGTACTAACTTCTTTGGTGTTTCGCTCATGCCTTTGAACTGATTGCTTTATCAATTTAATTAGTCCCTTATTTTCTTGAGCTGATATGAAGTGGGTATCAATATAATCTGCAAACCTTAGCTTTCTCTCAACTTGAGTCCTTACAAGGTCTTTTTCTTTAGCTGTTAGTAAATCAGCTTTATTAGCAGCTAAAACTACAGTATTTCCAGAAGCTAGAGCCAAGCCCAAAAGATGAATATCTTGGTCGACAATGGACTCAGAGCTATCAATTAACAGAATGGTAATCTTTGAAAGCTTTATTGATTCTAATGACTGAGAAATTGAAAATTCTTCAAGTTTTTCTTTAGAAGCTCTTTTTCTTCTTATCCCCGCAGTGTCAATTAAATAGAATTCTTTACCCGAAATCTTTATTGGAACTTCAATTGAGTCTCTGGTCGTACCTGAAATTGAAGAAACTAAGAGTCTTTCTTCTCCAAGGACAGTATTAACAAAAGTGGACTTGCCTACATTAGGTCTGCCTATTAAGGATATTCTTAAAGCATTGGAGGAATCTTCTTTTTCTTCATTAGATGATTTTTCTGAGAAAAGCTCTGCTTCTAATTGCTTTAGTCCTCTGTTATGAGAGCAAGATATATAAAGTATGTTTTTGAACCCTAGTGAATCAAATTCGCTTAGCTGTTCTTGATCTTTCTCAGAGTCAACTTTGTTTACTACAAGAGTAATTGGTTTGTTCACTTTTCTTAAACTTAAAGAAATTTCCTCATCTAAAGCAACCAACCCATCCTTGGCATCAACTACAAATATCAGTTCGTCTGCCTCTTTTATAGCTAAGTTTGTCTGGCCTATGACTGAACGAGAAATATCATCACTTTCAGGAGCAATGCCACCTGTATCAATAAGTATCCTATTTGAATTCTTTGCTTTTCCATATTGACGATCCCTAGTTAAGCCAGAGAAATCTGCAACCAAAGCAGCTCGTGAACCGGTTAAAAAATTAAATAAACTTGATTTACCAACATTTGGTCTACCAACAATAGCAACTAAAGACGACATTTTATAAATCTAAAAAAAAGCAGATGAATTATAAAGTCTTATCTTAAAGATAAGAAAAATAATCTGCCTGAAGAGTCTAAAGCAATGATG
This sequence comes from uncultured SAR86 cluster bacterium, assembly GCA_902628375.1. Classification (GTDB taxonomy): domain Bacteria; phylum Pseudomonadota; class Gammaproteobacteria; order Magnimaribacterales; family Magnimaribacteraceae; genus CACOMS01. The sequence goes on from CACOMS010000004.1 coordinate 8,868, forward strand.
TCATTGCCACTTGAAGAAAGCTCTTTAATTGGCTTATTTGAGATTTTCTTTCTGCCAATAAATTTTCCATCTTTACTATCAAGAATATGTAAATATCCTTCGAAATCTCCCATAGCAACTCTTCCTCGAGACTCTACTGGTGAAGACAATTGCCTAAGCTTTAAGCCACTTTGTTCCCAAAGTATTGCTCCAGTGGAAAGACCAAAGGCTTTTACATTATCTGTATCTTCTATAACAACAATTCGTGATCTAGATTCAACCAAGTCCTTTGTAGTAGATACTTCTTCCTTCCAAGCTTGCCTTCCGGATCTTAGATCGATAGACATGATATGTCCTTGGTAAGTTGCTGAGACTAGAAAATTGTTTGCAACTACCCCTCTTCCGTCTATATCAGTAATCCTATCAAGTTCAGAGGTTCCTTCATTAACAGACACAGGTAATTCCAGTCTTACTGCACCAGAATCTGGGTATAACATGGCAACATTCCCAGTTGAAAATCCAGTAAAAATAAAACCTTCGGATATGAAAGGTATAGATGTTCCTCGAAGACTTAAGTTAGGTACAGAGACTTGATGTATCCATTCTTGCTCTCCTGTTCTAAAGTTAAATCCTGTTATTGAACCGTCAGCTGACTGAACAGCCACTATCCTTCCGTCTGTAACAGGAGGGGCCAAGACTTCGCTTGTTACTTTTGAAATCCAATTCAATGATCCATCTTTTTGATTTAGGCTAACAACTTGGCCATCTAAGGTTCCATAAAATAAGTTTCTAAATCCCGATTCTATTGAACCCGAAATAGAATGATTTAAATTATTGGACCAAATTTCTTTCCCGTCTATGGAACTAAAAGAAGTAATACTTCCATCAGAAGCGCCATGATATAAAACGTCTCCTTCAATAGAAGGAATTATCCTTCCATCAGACAAATAATCTCCCGCTTTCTTTTTCCATTTAACTTCTATACTTGTCGTCGACTCTATTTCATAAAGCTCAGATGGTTTCTCAATCTCTTCTTCATCTGATCCCCAAAACTTTAGAGAAGATAAAGATGAACAACCAGTTAAAACAAATATTAAACTTAGGTAAATTGGTAGAATCTTTTTCATCTTTTAAATTAATTGATATCAGACAATTTCATTTTGATAATAGATTTAACAGATTCACTTGGTGAAGCTTCCATGGCCTTTAGATAATTTATTCTTGCGTTGTCATTAGCCTCTAAGTATACATAGCAGTCAGCTATTAATTCATAGATTGAAGCCGTTTTGTCTTCAATGGTTTCTAAGAGGTCTAGAGATTCCTTAAATTTCTGTTGGTCTAAGAATAATAAAGCTAATCTATATTTAGCAGTTACTTCTATGGGATCATACTTCTGTCTAAAGCCCTTGTTAGTATTTTCTATAATCCAATTTAACTTAACAGTAGCTTCTTCTTTATCACCTTCTTCGTAATATAACTTGGCAAGTTGCAATGCTATTAATCTTGAGTAAACAGAATCCGGATAAGAACTCATAAAATCATTACCTTTCTGGATTGAATCTATGTCTACGGAATCTAATGACTGAACAAAATCAGAGTAGAGTTCTGAAGTTTCTTGGTTGAAAATATTCTTATTAGAAGAACTCCTTTCTATGCCTACTATGGTTAAGATAACTATAAATACTGCTGAGATAGCTAAATATTTATACTTATCCCATAAAGTTTTCAGAAATTCAGTATTTTCTTCTTCAGTTGAAGTTAGATTGACCATTTTTATTTTCTATTTTTTTAGTTGATCTATTAATTCGTTAATTTTAAAAGATTTTTGCTCTTCTTTTTCATTCAGTGCCTTTAAAGCGATTGTATTATCCTTCAACTCCTCCTCTCCTACAATCAAAGCGTAATCAGATTTTAATTTAATAGCTTTTTTTAGTTGAGAAGAGGCACTAGTATTTTCAAAATTTAAAACTATCTGAACATTAACTAACTCATTCCTTAGTTGCTCTGCTATTAAAACAGATTTAGAAATCGCTTCTTCACCTAAAGCAATAAACGAAATCACTTTAGAGCTATTTATGTTCTCATCGATCTTTTCTGAAATTAACACTAAACGCTCTAAACCGATAGAAAAGCCTATAGCTGGACATGGCTTACCTCCTAATTCTTCGACCAAGGAGTCATATCTACCGCCTCCGCAAATAGTGTCTTGAGCTCCCAAAGATGAAGATTTCCATTCAAAAACAGTTTTATTGTAATAATCTAAACCTCTAACTAGTTGGGGATTTTCTCTGTAGGTCAGTCCGTTAGAATTCAGCAGCTCTAAAAGTATTGAATGGTGATCTACAGACTCTGGGTCGAGAAACTGTGTTATTTTTGGAGCATCATCTAATAAAGTTCTTATTTCGGGGTTCTTTGAATCTAATATCCTCAAAGGATTTTCATCCAACTGTCTGAGCGAGTCTTTATCAAGATCTTTTTGATAATCTCTAAAATAATTGGTAAGAGCTTCTTTATATGAACTTCTAGTTTGATGATCTCCTAAGGAATTAATTTCCAGCTCAACTTGATCACTAATTCCTAAAACCTCCCAGATTTTCTTGGAAAGGAAAAGTAACTCGGCATCAGCAAAAGGGTCTTTGATTCCAAAAAACTCTGCGCTTGCCTGATGGAATTGTCTTGATCTCCCTTTTTGAGGTCTTTCGTATCTAAACATAGGCCCCATGTACCAAAGTCTCGGTGAATCAACTCTAATTAAGTCATTATCTAAAGCAGCCCTTACGCAGCCTGCCGTTCCCTCGGGTCGCAAAGACATACTTTCTCCACCTTTATCCTCAAAGGTATACATTTCTTTGTTAACTATGTCTGTTGATTGACCAACTCCTCTAGAAAATAACTCCGTCTTTTCAATTAAAGGGAATCTAATCTCGTTATAGCCATAGGAATGGAATATTTTTTTTATCTGATTTTCTACAACCTGCCAGTTTCCTATTTGCTCGGGGATGAGGTCATTCATACCTCTAACTTTATTTACTCTTGTCATAGCAGCTAAACTTCTTTAGCTATTATAGAGGCTTCATCAGAAGAATCTTTAGATATTTTTTCTCTTATAAGGTTTTCTAAATGATCAACTAAATCTTCACTTTCAATTTTATGGTCTGGTTTTCCATCTATATATATAAGGTTTCTAGGAGAAGCACCTGTAACACCTATACTTACATGTTTTGATTCGCCTGGTCCATTAACATAACAACCTATAACAGCCACATCTAAATCTTCTTTTACATCTTCCAATCTTTGTTCTAGTTGATTCATGGTACCTATAACATCAAAGTTCATTCGCGAACAGCTAGGACATGCAATGAAGTTTATTCCACGAGATCTTAGTTTGAGACTCCTTAGGATATCCCATCCAACCTTAATTTCGTCAACTGGATCTGAAGCTAAAGAAATTCTTAGAGTATCCCCTATGCCATCAAGCAGCAAAGCGCCTAAACCAATTGAAGACTTAACAGTTCCAGACCTAAAACCACCAGCTTCAGTTATGCCAAGATGCAAGGGTTGCTCAATTAATTCTGCTATTTTTCTATAGCTCTCAATTGTTAAAGCTACATCAGAGGCCTTAATACTTAACTTAAATTCATCGAAGTTTAATTTTTGAAGAATATTTATATGTGATAAAGCAGATTCAACTAATGCATCAGCGTTAGGTTCACCATACTTAATTTGAAGTTTCTTTTCCAAAGAACCAGCATTTACGCCAACTCTTATGGGTATGCCATTGTCCTTACAAGCAGAAACAACTTCTTTAATTTTATTTTCCTTTCCAATATTTCCTGGATTTATTCTTATGCAATCCGCCTTTGCTTTTACAGCTTCTAGTGCCATCATGTAATCAAAATGAATATCAGCAACTAAAGGTACATTAGATTCTTTTTTAATTTTATAAAAAGCATCCGCTGCTTCTTGGTCAGGTACAGATACTCTGACTATATCTGCGCCAGCCTCTTCTAATTCTCTTATCTGATCAAGCGTTGCATTTACATCAGGAGTCTTGGTATTTGTCATACTTTGCACTGAAATAGGAGAATCTCCTCCTACAGGCACGTTTCCTACAAAAATCTTTCTAGATACTCTTCTTTTCATTCTTTAGTAATGCTTCGAAATGCTATGAAAGTCTAGCATCATAAGAAGAGAAAATTTAGTTTTAATCTATTACTCTTTTGAAAAAAAGTAATCTATTTCTCTAACTGCCGACTTAGGCGAATCTGAGCCGTGTACTGCATTTGCATCTATGGATTCAGCAAAATCTCTTCTAAGGGTTCCTTCTTCTGCCTCTTTAGGATTAGTGCTTCCCATAAGGTCTCTATATCTAATAATGGCATCCTCTCCCTCTAAGACCTGAACCTGAATTGTCCCAGAAGTCATAAATTCAATTAAGGCGTCGAAAAAAGGCTTCCCCTTATGTTCTATATAGAATCCTTCAGCTTCTTCTTGTGTTAGGTCCATTTTCTTTTTTTCTAATATATTTAACCCCGAATCTTCTATCCTTTTACATATCTCATCAATGTGGCCCTTGCGGACTGCATCAGGTTTGATAATTGATAATGTTTTTTCCATCTTATTACCTCTAAAGTATGAATTTTGGGCGCATTATACTTATAATTTTGTCTTAATCTATTTCATCTAACCAAGTCATTTGTATGGCTTCCAAAATCTTTTCATTCGAACGATTAGGGTCGTCGTCAAAGTCATCCAAATCTACTACCATCTTATGCAAATCAGTGAAAAGAATATAAGTCGGGTCCTTCTCAGGATAATTATCTATTAAAGAAAAAACTATCTCATTTATATCTATCCATTTCATATCAATGATCCTCCGAAACCATATTTATAGTGTACTTTGGAATTTCTATTTCTAAATCCTCGTCTTCAATGATTACCTGACAACTTAATCTGGATTCTGCTTCCAGCCCCCAGGCTTTATCTAGCATATCTTCTTCATCATCAGTTGATTCGTTTAAAGTATCAAAACCCTTTCTAACGATCACATGACAAGTAGTGCATGCGCATGAAAGTTCACATGCATGTTCAATTTTTACTTTATGTTCCAGAAGAGCTTCACAAAGAGACTGTCCTGTCTTGGCTTCTATTTCAGTACCTTTAGGACATAGTTCTCTATGAGGATAGACCTTAACTTTAGGCATAGAATTAAAAATTAAATTTTAAATATCAAAACTTTCACCGCATCCACATACGGCTTTTACATTAGGATTGAGGAATTTAATTTGTTCATTAACACCCTCTTGAACATAATCGACTGTTGTTCCTCTCAGAAAATTAAAAGAGTTGGGATCTATAAATACCTTTATGCCCATAGATTCAAAAAGGAGGTCATCTTGATGCTCCAGAGAAACATAATCCAATTCATATGTGTAGCCAGAACAACCCGTAGCCTCTTCAACGGAAAACCTAACACCTAGTGCATTGGTCCTTGATATTGAATTTCCTAAGTGAGAAGCTGCAGCCTCTGTTAAGTTAAAACTATTAGGATCGAACTTTTCTGTCTGAGTCATGTTTATATCTTCGATTCGTAATCCTCTATTGCTTGTCTAATGCTATCTTCAGCTAACACAGAGCAATGTATTTTTATTGGTGGAAGGTCAAGTGCCTCAGCAATTTCAGAGTTTTTTATCACTTTTGCTTCTTCTAGAGTTTTTCCTTTGAGCATATCCACTAGTTCACTTGAGCTGGCTATAGCAGAACCACACCCGTAGGTTTTAAATTTTACATCCTCAATTACATGTGAATTTCCTCTTTCTTTACACTTGATTTGTAATCTCATCACATCACCGCAGGCAGGTGCACCTACCATTCCCGTTCCAACATCTTCTTCTTTGGGATCCCATCTACCTACACTATGCTTATGAGGTTCGTTTATAGTGTTTTCGAATTTATCAATTACTTTCTTACTGTAAGCCATATTTTTCTCCTATTAATTAGCAGCCCATTCTATTGAATCCATATCAATACCATCTTTGTACATATCCCACAGAGGTGATATTTCTCTAAGTTTTTCTACTGAATCTCTTACTAAGTCTAATGTATGATCTATTTCTTCGTCTGTAGTGAACCTTCCAACAGCAAACCTTATAGAGCTATGAGCTAATTCATCTTTTAAACCCAAAGCTCTTAGAACATAAGAAGGCTCTAAACTAGCTGAAGTACATGCAGATCCAGATGAAACTGCTATATCCTTCAAGGCCATAATTAATGATTCACCTTCAATATAATTGAAGCTAACATTTAAAAATCCTGCAGCTCTTTGTTCTAAATCTCCATTTAAATAAACTTCTTCGATATCTTTCAGTCCATTCCAAAATTTATCTCTCAAACCTTTAATTCTTTCAACTTCTAATTCCATTTCTTGATTAGCAATATGAAACGCCTCTCCCATACCTACTATTTGATGGGTTGGTAATGTTCCGGATCTCATTCCTCTTTCATGTCCACCACCATGAATCTGTGCCTCTAATCTTACTCTTGGTTTTCTGCTTACGTATAAAGCACCTATCCCTTTTGGTCCGTACGTTTTATGGGCAGAAAAAGACATAAGATCAACTTTAAGATCTGCAAGATCTATTTTTACTTTCCCTGTACTCTGAGCTGCATCAACATGAAAAATTATTCCTTTCTCTCTGGTTATCTCCCCTATAGATTTAATATCATTAATTACACCTATCTCATTATTGATATGCATTAAAGAAACTAGAATCGTTCTATCTGTAATTACTTTTTTAACAGTGTCAGGGGATATTAATCCATTTTCATCGGGATCTAAGTATGTTACCTCAAACCCTTCTCTCTCTAATTGTCTACAGCTATCTAAAACTGCCTTATGTTCAATTTTAGAAGTAATAATATGATTTCCTTTAGATTTATAGAATTTTGCTACCCCTTTAATTGCTAAATTATCAGCCTCTGTAGCACCTGAAGTCCATATGATTTCTCTTGTATCACAATTTACTAAGCTTGCTACCTTAAACCTTGCATCCTCTACAGCCTCTTCTGCCTTCCAGCCAAAAGAATGTGATCTAGAAGCTGGATTTCCAAAGTTCCCTTCTACTGATAAATGGTTTTTCATCACTTCTAAGACTCTTGGGTCTACTGGTGTTGTTGATGCATAATCTAAATAAATTGGTAATTTCATTTCCTTATCCCACTGCTATTAAATTATTATTTTCTTTAGAAGAACTTTTCGTGATGGTCTTTTTATTCTTTGATAACACATCTGCTAGAGATTTATTCTTTAAAAAACTTTCCAGTTCTTCATTTAATTGAGACCACAAACTATGAGATAAACATTCTTCTCCCAGTAGGCAATCAGCTGTTCCTCCACACTCTGTTGAATCTAATCTATCCTCAATTGACATAACAATATCTGCGATTGTTATTTCTTTGCTCTTCCTAGAAAGTCTATAACCTCCATTTGGGCCTGTTACAGATATAAGCAATCCTTCTCTTCTTAAGTTTCTTAAGATTTGCTCTAAGTAAGAGTTAGGAATCCTTTGTCTTTTAGAGATGTCTTGTATCTTCACGAAGGATCTTTGCTTGTCTTCAAACGAAGCAATATCCAACATAGCAGAAACTGCATATTTTCCCTTTTTAGTAAGCCTCACAATGCGAATTATAATTTCTTGACAAATTTAGTCAAGAATATGGTACATGTACCTTAATTATATTCACTTATATTAAATGTACCTTTCCGTCAATATAAATTTACTAAAAAAAAGATAAAAAAATACTATAGATTTAATGTTTTTTATGTACCATGTGCAAAAAAAAAGGTACATATTAGAAATAATCTGGGGAGTATGGATACACGCTATTTATTTAAGAGGCATAATACCTGGTGGGTTAAGGTAGCCGTTCCTAAAGACGCAAGAGATGCATTAGGTTTTGATCTTAGGCAATCCCTCAAGACTCATGATCTAGCTAAAGCACAAGAAAAGAGATGGGAAATAGTTGAGTTATTTAGAGATCAAATAAAGAACGCACAAAATGAATTAAGTTTACCTTTAGCTAATAAAGACTCAGTACAAACCTTTATGCCAGTTACTGATACTAGCAATCCTCAGTATTATCATAAAGTAGTAGATTGCCAGTATGCCTGCCCTGCCCACACGCCTGTACCAGAATACATAAGACAAATATCCCAAGGTAATTACACAGACGCTTATATGATCAACTGGGAATCAAATGTATTTCCGGGGATACTTGGAAGAACTTGTGATAGGCCTTGTGAACCAGCTTGTAGAAGAACTAGAACTCATGAAAAGGCTGTAGCAATTTGTAGACTTAAAAGAGTAACTTATGACTACAAAGGTAATATAGAAGATAGAATTCCTAAACTTCCCGAAAAAACTAATGGAAAAAGAATTGCATTAATAGGAGGTGGCCCTGCATCTTTAACTGTTGCACGTGACCTCATCGTAATGGGTTACGAATGTGTTTTATTTGAAAAAGACCCATTCGCTGGAGGTCTTATGAGAACCAACATACCTTCCTTTAGACTTCCCGAAGAAGTCCTAAATGAAGAAGTTGATCGAATTATAAACATGGGTCTTGAAACAAGATTTAATTCTGAAATTACCAGCATGAAAGAACTTTTAAAAGAAGATTTTGATGCAATTTTTGTTGGAACGGGAGCTCCTCGAGGAAGAGACCTAAATATTGAAGGAAGAGAAGAAGCCAAAAAAAATATTCATATAGGAATAGATTGGTTAACAAGCATAGCTTTTGAACACACTAAATCTATAGGTAAAAAGGTTGTGGTATTAGGAGGAGGAAATACAGCTATGGATTGTTGTAGATCCTCTCTTAGATTAGGAGCAGAAGATGTAAAAGTAGCAGTAAGAAGCCCTTTTTCACAGATGAAAGCTTCAGAATGGGAAATAGAGGATGCAATGAATGAGCATATTCCTATATTTGAGAATCATGTTCCTAAAAGATTTATAACTAATGAAAATAAATTAGCCGGTATTGAGTTTGAAAAAGTTGAAGCAGTATTTGATGAAAATGGAAAAAGATCTTTAGTGCCCACTGGAGAAGATCCTGTAATTTTTGAATGCGACGATATTTGTATTGCTATAGGACAAGATAATGCTTTTGAGTGGATAGAAAAGGATATAGGAATTGAATTTGGTGAATGGGATATGCCAATTGTAGATAAAGTGACCTTTCAGTCCACAAATCCTAAAATCTTTTTTGGAGGAGATGCTGCATGGGGTCCTGAAAATATTATTTGGGCTGCCGCACACGGTCATCAAGCAGCAATATCCATACATAAATTTTGTTCCGGCGAAGATCTATTTGACAGACCAATGCCAGGAACAAACCTAGTTACGCAAAAAATGGGTATTCATGAATGGTCTTATGATAATGATATATCTCAAGCTAAAAGAAACCTCGTACCACATGCTGATCAATCTATATCACTAAAAAACCTAAAAGTAGAAGTTGAATTAGGTTTCGATGAGCAGTTGGCTTTCGAAGAAGCGCAACGATGTCTAAATTGTGATGTGCAAACGGTTTTTGCAGAGGATCTCTGCATAGAATGTGATGCATGCGTAGATATCTGTCCTACTGACTGTATAAATTTTGTTAATAATGCTCCAGAAGAGGATTTAAGGAACAGTCTGAGAATACCTGCTTTAAATTTAGATCAACCTTTATTAGTTTCAGAGGATTTACCTACAAAAAGAGCCATGATTAAAGATGAAGATGTATGTCTACATTGTGGGTTATGTGCTGAGAGGTGTCCCACAGGTGCTTGGGATATGCAAACTTTCCTTTATGAAGAGGCAAAAGTATATTCATGAGTAAAATAGAATCAATAAACGAATTTGTTATTAAATTTGCTAATGTAAATGGCTCTGGTTCGGCTAGTGCGAATCAAATGTTTGCAAAAGGAGTTTTTAGGTCAGGAATACCTGTAAGCCCTAAAAATATCTTCCCTTCCAACATTCAAGGATTGCCTACTTGGTTTGAGGTAAGAGTGAGTGAAAAAGGATATCTCGGTAGAAAAGATGGAATAGATATATTTGTAGCTATGAATCCTCAGTCTTACTATCAAGACTTGCAAGAGTTAAATTCAGGAGGATATTTTATATATGACTCCTCATGGGAAAGAAAATTTGATAGAGAAGATGTTAATGTATTGGGCATCCCTTTAGTTAAGTTATGTTTAGAATTTCCTAACCTCAAGCAGAGGTTATTATTTAAAAATTTAGTTTATGTAGGTGCATTATCTTTTATGTTAGGCATAGACAAAGAGATCTATATAAAGCTCATCGAAGAGCAATTTAAGGGAAAGGAAAAACTAATAGCTCCAAATATTAGAGCGCTTGAGATTGGATTTGAGTATGCAAAGGAAAATCTGGAAGATGCTTGTGATATTAGAGTTAAAAAATCTAATAAAACAGATGGATTGATCTTAACAAGTGGTAATGATGCTGCTGGCTTGGGAAGTGTTTATGGGGGGGCTACTGTTTGTGCTTGGTATCCAATAACTCCTTCAACGTCTATGGCAGAATCTTTTACAAAATACTGTGAAGATTTAAGGATAGACCCAGAAACGGGAAAAAATAATTTTGCTATCATCCAAGCTGAGGATGAGTTGGCTGCAGTTGGCATGGCTATAGGAGCTAATTGGAATGGAGCAAGAGCTTTTACTGCAACAAGTGGTCCAGGTATTTCACTAATGGGTGAATTTATAGGCTTAGCCTATTTTTCTGAAGTCCCATTAGTCATTTTCAATATACAAAGAGGAGGACCTTCCACCGGTATGCCTACTCGAACACAGCAATCAGATATATTGGCCTGTGCTTTTGCTTCTCATGGCGACACTAAGCATGTTTTACTTTTTCCTTCAGATCCAAAGGAATGTTTTGATTTTGCAGTAGAAGCCTTTGATTTAGCAGATCAATTACAAACTCCTGTATTTTTTATGTCTGATCTAGATTTAGGAATGAATGATTGGTCTACACCAGAGTTTGAATGGGATGATTCAAGAATTATTAATAGAGGGAAAGTTCTAAATTATGAAGACCTAGAAAATATGGATACTGAATATGGAAGATACAACGATGTTGATGGAGATGGAATTCCCTACAGAACATATCCAGGAACGCATCCATCTAAGGGAGCTTACTTTAATAGAGGCACTTCGCATGACGCTTTCGCTAGATATACTGAAGATGGAAAGATACATGCAGAAGTATTACTAAGACTATCTAAGAAGTATCAAACTGCTTCTAAAATCTTACCTGGACCAAAATTTAACCAAGACAAGAATACTAGTTCGATGGGGGTTATCTATTTTGGAAGTACTGATGTATCAATGCAAGAGGCCTTAGACAGTATGACTGAAGAAGGTATAGCTATAGATGCCATGAGAATAAGATCTTTTCCTTTTAATTTAGAGGTTTGGGAGTTTATTGAAGATCATGATTTGCTATTTATTGTAGAGCAAAATAGAGATGGACAAATGAGAACACTTATTATGGCTGAAGGAGGAATAATTCCTGATAAATTAGTTTCTATTCTTTGTTTCGACGGACAGCCAATAACAGCTGACTTCATCTCAACTAAAATAATTTCTCATCTATCTGGGAAACCAGAAGCTGCTTTAATCGGAGGAACTTCATGACCTATATAGTAAAACCGAAAAATCATCATCCTAATTTAGAAAGAAACGAATTAGGACTTACAAGAAGGGATTATGAAGGAGCTATATCTACTCTTTGCGCTGGTTGTGGTCATGATTCAATTAGTGCAGCAATTATAGACGCCTGCTTCCAACTGAGCATTCCTTCCTACCAGGTAGCTAAGCTCTCAGGGATAGGTTGTTCTTCTAAAGCTCCTGCTTATTTCCTAAATCAATCTCATGGCTTTAATTCGGTCCATGGAAGAATGCCTTCTATAGCAACAGGTGCAAATGTTGCTAATCATGAACTTCTATATTTAGGTGTATCTGGAGATGGTGATAGTGCTTCAATTGGAATAGGTCAATTTATCCACGCAGCAAGAAGACAACCAAATATGATTTATATAGTAGAAAATAATGGAACATATGGCTTAACCAAAGGTCAATTTTCTGCAACAAATGATTTGGAATCAAAAAGTAAATATGGAGAAGATAATTTATTCCCTGCCATTGATTTATGTGGCATGGCTATACAACTTGGAGCTAGTTTTGTTGCGAGAGGCTTCTCTGGAGATAAAGATCAATTAGTTCCTCTATTAAAAGCAGCTATAAACCACAAAGGATTTTGTCTTTTAGATATTATCTCTCCTTGCGTTACATTTAATAATCACAATACATCTACTAAGAGCTATGATCATATAAGGGAGCACAATGAATCTGTCTCTAGACCTGATTTTGTTCCTCTAGGTAAAGAAATAACTGCCGAATATTCTGAAGGAGAAAATATTGATGTCGCCCTTCATGATGGATCAATATTAAGTCTTGAAAAATTATCTGATGACTACAATCCTTTAGATAAAAAATCAGCACTAGAGAATCTAATCAAATCAGAAAAGGAAGGGAAAGTAACTACTGGATTGCTCTATATAGACCCTAATGCTAAAGATTTAAAGGAAACTATAAATATGACAGATAAACCTTTAAATAAACTGGAAGATGGAGACCTGTGCCCAGGGAACAAATATATAAGTTCCTTAAACGATAAACTAAGGTAATCTTAGATAATGCCTAGTTTATTGGCAATAATGTGATAAGACTCCACTACATCACCTAAATCTTGCCTAAACCTATCTTTATCTAATTTTTCCTTTGTTTCTGCATCCCAAACTCTGCATCCATCTGGAGTGAATTCATCTCCTAAAAGAAGCTTGCCCTTGTAATCACCAAATTCAAGCTTGTAATCCACTAAAATCATTCCTCCCCCTGCAAAGAGCTCTTTAAGAATTTCATTTACCTTAAATGTAAGATTTTTCATTTCTTCAACTTGATCAGAAGTGGCCCAACCAAAAGATTCTATATGATAGTCGTTAATCATTGGGTCACCTAAATCATCATCTTTATAGAAAAACTCAAAAGTGGGTGGATCTAATTCTAAGCCCTCTTGTACTCCTAGTCTTTTACAAATACTTCCTGCAGCTATATTTCTAACTACACATTCAATAGGAGTCATTTCTAATTTCTTTACGACACTTTCAGTATCTGAAATTTGACTCTCAAAGTGAGTTGAAACTCCATTTTCTTCTAGGTGCTTCATTACAAAGGCATTAAATTTATTATTTATAGCCCCCTTCCCTTCTAGACTTTCAATCTTCTTACCATCAAAAGCAGAGGTGTCATTCCTATAATGAAGGATGTATAAATCTTCATTTGAAGTTTTATATAGTGATTTTGCTTTACCTGAAGTTACTAGATCCTTTTTTATTAATTCTTCCATAATTTTAAGATAATGATTGGTTAATTTCTGACAATAGATCTCTGGCCATACCACTTAAATCTTCTGAGTCAGTAATCACCTTAACTAAACACTTATTTTCATTAACCTTAGAAACTTCGATTATAAAATCTTTATTTTCTTCTGGGGTGTTTGAAAATAACCCTCTAACAAAACCAACTTCATCCTGAATACCAAAATTAACAAAAAACAAACCTTCTTCTCGATTTAAATCTTTGATTTCAATTAGAGACTCATTCAATGCTCTATCTACCGCAGCCCAAGCTCTGGAAAAGTTAAGATTCATTTCTATAAAATCTATGCCATTCTCAGTCTTAAGAACAGCTTTTTGTCCTATATTCAGATTTAATGCTATTAATGAAGTACCGCCAGTATTGGGGGCCGAAGAAAGATAATCCAAAGCTTTCCTTAGAACTTCAGCCTCTATATTATTTTCGACTGAAACTCTTTCCCAGTTACCTGATTCATCTTGAGTTAAGTGCGATAAAAAAACTTCAGAACTTGACTGTCTAATGCCATGTTCTACTTTCAGGACCAATTTAGAACTTATACCTGTACTTGAAGTAAAACTATTACTTTCCATTATTCCTGTATTAGGATCGTCCAAGGATAAGCCTTGCTCACTTAAGGTCATAAAATCTTTCATTACGGGCCAAACACTACTTGGTAAAGATTCGATATAGATCCACCTCAATTCACCTAATTTATGTAGCCTTATTTGATTGGTTGTTCCGGATGAGAATACCTGCTTGGGAAGAGGAACTTCATATTGATTTACTTGTATATCTTCAATATTCTCAGGTACCGGATAATAATCCAAAATTTTAGTTTCGGACCCAACTGGAACAATTAAATCTTCAGTCTGTTCTTCTTTAAGATAATCATATTGTTGAGTATTAGAGAATATTCCGCATGAGCTCAAAAAAAACACTACACAAAACGATAACAATCTTTTCATTTTTTTAATTAATCCAATAAATTAAGTTCCAAGAGAATTTCATTTAATTCAGCATGATGAGCTTCATCTAAGTGAGATAATGGTAATCTTATTCCCTCTGGAATTCTACCCATCTTGTTGAGTGCCCACTTTACAGGAATTGGGCTTGATTCAATAAACAAATTTTCATGTAATTTCTCTAAGTCTTTATCTAAGTCACTTGCACTAATATCCTTTTTTAACGCTAATTCGCTAATTCTAGAGATTTTGTCTGGAACAATATTGGCAGTTACTGAAATGGTTCCATGACCTCCCTGAAGCATAAAACTACATGCAGTTAGGTCATCACCTGAATACAAAAGAAAATTATCATCAGACAAGCTAGTTTTAAGTTCTTCTAGTCTCCCTGGATCGGGAGAAGCCTCTTTAAGTCCAACAATATTTTTCTCTTTTGAGAGCTCTGAAACAGTTTCTGGTAAAAGATCACAAGCCGTTCTGCTTGGGACATTATAAAGAATCTGAGCTAAATCCACTTCATTTGCTATAAGTTTGTAATGTTCTAAGAGGCCTTTTTGTGTAGGTCTATTGTAATAAGGGGTTACTAGAAGTGCAGCTGAGGCTCCTGCTTTTTTTGCAGATTCTGTTAAAAAAAGAGCTTCTTTCGTAGAGTTTGCACCTGTTCCTGCTATGATCTCAATCCTTCCGTCTGAATGCTGTACTGCTCTCTCAATTAACTGAACATGTTCTGAAACATCAACAGTAGCGGACTCTCCTGTTGTTCCTACTATTACTATGCCTTTTGTTCCTGAATCTATATGCCAATCTATAAGATTGTTTAAGGTTTCCCAGCTTATATCCCCATTTGCTTCCATTGGGGTAACTAAAGCTACTATTGATCCTTTAAGGTTAAACACAATAAATAATGAAATTAATAAGCTGTACTTTATATTTTTTTAAGTTTAATTATTATATCAATAAAAATAAGGAGCAAATATGTCATCACTAAAAATTGGATTAAAAGCGCCGAGATTCAAGGGAGATTGCACTGGAAAAGAAGGTTTTGTAGATTCAGCTGACCTAAAAGGCAAAAGGATAGTCTTATATTTTTATCCTAAAGACAGTACTCCTGGATGCACTACTGAAGGACAGAACTTTAGAGATCTTTTTAAGAAATTTAAAAAAGAAAATACTGTTATTTTTGGATTATCAAGAGAATCAATAAAATCTCATGAAAACTTTAAAGAGAAACAAGCTTTTCCTTTTGAACTCATTTCTGATCCAGATGAAAAAATATGTAATCAGTTTGATGTAATTAAAGAAAAAAGTATGTATGGAAGGAAGTATATGGGGATAGACAGAAGTACTTTCGTGATTGATGAGAAAGGAAAACTAATTAAAGAATGGAGAAAAGTTAAAGTGACCGGACATGCCCAAGAAGTTCTTGATTACATAAAGAGTCTATAAACCAATCTCGGTTTGGTCATTTTTAGGCCACGAACTTATTATTGCCTTTATAAACGTAGCAAGAGGGATCGCAAAGAATAGACCCCAAAATCCCCATATTCCTCCAAAGAACAATACTGAAACTATAATAACGACTGGGTGCAGATTGTTTGTAGCTGAAAATAAAATAGGAGATAAGACATTCCCGTCTAAGCCCTGTATTACTAGATAGCCAATAAATAGCCAGAAAAAGTTCTCTGTTATACCCCATTCAGATAACCCCACTAATAGCACAGGAATAGTAACCAACAAAGCTCCAAAAATTGGAATAATTACTGATAGACCTACTAACATTGAGAGAAGAAACGAATAAGGTAAATTTAGGAAGCTAAAAAATGCAAAACTTACGCCCCATACAATTAACATCTCTATAAACTTTCCAGTCACATAATTAAATAACTGATCATTCATTTCACTAAAGATCTTATTGATAAGATTTCTTTCATTTGGAAGAACAAAGCTTACTAACGGAGATAGTTTTTCTTTATCCTTTACAAAAAAGAATACCATTAAGGGTATCAGTATTGCATACAGAACAGCATTGAAAGCTACGCTTATAGTTCCAGCTATAGTAGTTAGTGCCATAGATAAGAGATTTCTGATTTGATCTGCAATTGAAGAGAATACATTTGATATTTCTTCTTCTGAAAGATATGAACTTGAGAAATCTGTTAAAAATACTTGAAAATCAGAAATAATCTTCGGAAGGCCCTGTATAAAAGCATTAATTTGGGAACCTATGGAAGGCAAGATAAAAAATAAGCTCAAATAAAAACTAAAAAATACCAATAGGCCTATTGATACTGAAACCCACTTTAATGAAAAAATAGTTTGCAAATAATTTATAAACCCATTTAAAAGAAAGGCTATGACTAAACTAATAAGAACAGGAAGTAAAATACCACCAAAAAAGAAAATAATGAGAAATACAGAAACCATCATTAAGCAGAAATAAACTGCTTCTTCACTGAAGAAATACCTTGCCATAAACTTATCTAGTAATTTTTTAATCATTCTTTTTCTGTATTAAGTAAAAATACTTTTCTTCTTTTTTTTCTATAGCTAATATTACATTACCACTCATTCTTTCAAAAGCCTTGAAGTCCTCTTCAGAGGTAGGATCAGTCGATATCACCTTAATAATTTGGTCTTTAGACATCTTACTCAACTCAAGCTTAGTCTTAAGCAGTGGTAATGGACATTCTAGACCAGATGCATCAAGAGTATTTTCTATTTTCATATGTTTACATGAACTAAGAACTAGATTATGAGTCAAAATTAGATTATTTCATATATAGTGTATGAATTAGATAATTATGCAAATGCTATTAAAAAAGATAAGTAGGAGCCTCTTTCTTTTATTTTTTGGCCTTAATCTTCTAGGTCAGGAAAGTTTACCTGAATTAGGGGATGCCTCCTCATCTTCTATATCAATTGATCAAGAATACAAACTTGGAAAGTTATTTGTTGCTCAAATAAGAGGAAGTACCCCTCAATATGTTGACCCTCTAGTTTTGGACTACACAGAACATCTTGTTTATAGATTGAGTGAATTTAGTCAGCTTAAGGATAGGAGATTCGAAATTATCTTAGTTGATGAGAAAACAATTAATGCATTTGCTGCTCCTGGAGGAATCATAGGGGTCAATTCAGGATTATTTTTTCATGCAGAAAATGAAGGACAATTAGCCTCTGTTTTAACTCATGAATTAGCTCATTTAAGTCAGAGACATTATGCTAGAAGGCTTCAAAGACAAGAAGATAGAAGTTTAGCCAATGCCTTAATTATTTTAGCAAGTGTAGCTCTTGCTGCCGCCTCTTCTCCTGAAGCAATAATTGCAGGAACTCAAGTTCTTTCTCAACAAGCTATGTCATATAGCAGGAGTAATGAGCAGGAGGCAGATAGAATTGGCTTTCTGAACCTTGTTTCTTCTGGATATGACCCATTAAGTACAACAGAATTTTTTGAAAAGTTGCAGCAGTTAAGCAGGTTAAGTGGAGCTAATGAGCTTGAATTTCTTAGGTCACATCCATTAACAAAAAAAAGAATAAGTGATTCTGCATCTCGAGCAGCTCAGATTAAAAAGAGACAAGACTATAAAGATAGTCTAAGTTTTCACCTTATAAGGGAGAAAGTCTCTTTAAATTTTTTTAAAAACTCACGTCAAGCTGTTTCACAAAAAAGATTAAATTTTAGAAAATCAAAATCTCTAAGAGATAAAATAATCAATGGATATGGCCTTTCTTTAGCTTTGTCTGAAGACGCTAAACATGATGAAGCTTTAAAATTATCTAGGGAAATACTAAAACTAGACAAAGAGAATTTGATTCTTCAGACAAACCTCTTAGAAATACACATAAAAGCAGAAAATGGCCTTGAAGCATTATCTCTAGGTCAAAAATTACTTGCGCTCAACCCAGGAAATTACCCAATCTCAATGCTTTATGTTCAAGCTCTAATGAATACCAAAGAGTATGATGAAGCTGAGTTAATTCTTAGAGGGCTAAGTCAAGAAAGGGCCTTTGATCCTCAAATATGGTACTGGTTAGCAGAAGTACAAGGGTTAAATAAAAAAATTATAGGCCTACACCAATCTAGAGCTGAATATTTCTTTTTAACAGGCAGATATGACTCCTCAATTGAACACTTAAATTTTGCTTTAGAGCTGTCAGGTAATAATTTTCAATTGACTGAAATGATAAGGAATAACTTGGAAAGAGTTTTCTTAACAAAAGAACAATTAAAACAGGCCAGCTCTTCTTAGCCTGGAGGCCAACTAAATTCTCTTCCTGCTATCAAGTGAATATGAAGATGAAATACTGTTTGTTGCGCACCTGCTCCATTATTAACAACTAGTCTAAATGCCTCTTCTACACCCAACTCTCTTGCTATATCTCCTGCTTTGAGCAAAAGATACCCCAGGATTTCTGTGTCTTCTTTTTTTGAATCAGAAATCTTTTCTATGGGTTTCTTGGGGATAATTAGTACATGTATAGGGGCTATCGGATTTATATCTTTAAATACCAAACACTTATCATCTTCAAATAAAATTTCAGCTGGAATTTCTTTATCTATAATTTTTTGAAATATCGAATCTGTCATGATTTACAATTCCTTTGATTCATCATATCCAATGACCTCTCCATCTTGAGTATTATCACTTTTTATGAGATTTACTTCATAACCTTGAACGCTAGATATTTCCTTTATCCCATCTATATGCATTTTGTTATTAACAAATTCTTCTAATTCAAAAGTTTTAGCTTTTGCTTCTTTTGGATCTTGGGCAGCAACAAAAAAGTTTTTATGAGATTCATAAATTCCTTCACCATTTTCAAGGTCATAATATCCAACATGCACCATATAAAGTTTCATATTCATATAATACTCCAATATTTACCTTTATGCTTTTGCACCAAAATACATTCCTACCCAAGTTGCTAGAAGACAAAGTCCAACACTAATAAAAACATATAAGAATGCTACAAAAACTTCTCCATCATTTATCAATTGTAAAGTTTCTTTAGAGAAGGCAGAAAATGTTGTGAAGGCACCCAAAAATCCTAATATGACTAGAGCTTCTAATCTTGAATTTAAAGATTCAAAGAATAAGCCTACCAGGAAACACCCTAGTATATTTACAGATACTATTCCAAATGGAATAGAAAATAATGTTGCCTTGTAAAGAGCTTCTGAGATTAGGACCCTTGAAAGAGCTCCTAAAGCGCCACCAAAAGCGATTAGAAGATATTTCATGATGAATTGGTGGGCCGTCTGCGACTCGAACGCAGGACCAATTCGTTAAAAGCGAACTGCTCTACCGACTGAGCTAACGGCCCAAAAAAAGCGTATATTATAGGTTTCATGACTTTTATTCGACTATTTCTGAAGATTTTCTAGATTTTTTTCTGCCAGTTGAGCAGATCCAGATTCTGGATATAACTCCACTACTTTAGCAAAGTATTCTTCGGCATCTTCTAATTGACCTGACTTAAAAGAAATCACTCCTAATTTAAATAAACTATCAGGACTTCTTTGATGTTTTGGGTACTTAGATATAACAACCAAAAAATTCTGCTTGGCGTCTTCCAAAGAGTTCTGAGCTAAATAGAGTTCTCCTGACCAGAAATATGCATCTGCAATATAATTTCCTTCAGGGTGATTAATTATAATCTCCCTAAAAACTTCTAATGATTCTGAATATCTTGCCTTATCAAATAAATCTAAGGCTTCCCTATATAAGGATAATTCTTCATTTACTAATACTTCATCTAATTTATCTTCTTCTAGGGCGCTTTTATTTATTTCCTTATCTATAAGATCATGAAGTCTTTTATCAATATCCAGGTATCTTTGTTGATTTAACTCTTGGTATCTTTCTATTAGAAATGTATTTTCTTCAATAATGCTTCTTAAAAAAGCTACTTCTTTTTCTAACGAAGCTAATTTGTCATAAAGAATCTTATTAGATTGATCTGAATCCTCTTCTAAGAACACTAGTTGAGAAAAAGCTATTAAAAATATAAATAGCCCTCTATGAAAGATTTTATTCAATTATTAATATACCTTAACTACCGCTCGTCTATTTTTAGACCAAGCGCTCTCATTTGAGCCAGAAACTGCTGGTTTTTCTTCGCCGAAGCTAACTGTGCTTATTCTTTTTGAGTCTACTCCATTTAGTACTAGCAATTCCTTAACTGAGTTTGCTCTTCTTTCACCCAAAGCAAGGTTGTATTCCCTAGTTCCTCTTTCATCGCAATGTCCTTCTATAGAGACTTTAGAGGAGTTATTTGATTTTAAAGCTTTTGCTAAACTCCTTATCTGAGAAGAGGCTGTTACTGACAAGTCTGACTTATCATAATCAAAGTAAATACTAGTATTTGAAGTCAGGCTTTTTAAAGAACTTGTTTCTGAGCTTTGTACTGAAGCTGCTTTAGTGCTTGTTACCACCTCGTCACTGGTGCTTGCACAACCAGCTAGACCACAAATAATTCCTGCAATAATTAAAAATTCTTGATATAAATTCATATAGCTACTCCTTTTCTTTATTATACTTTTTTATTTATCTATTTGAACAGAGGAGACCAGCTTGGGTCTCGTACTTCTCCACTTATAGTTGGTAAGCTAAATTTTGTAGCACCATCAATTGTTATACCAGAAAGTACATCTTTAGTTCCATTTTTAGTAGCGTATAAAACCAAATTTCCATTTGGTGAAATTGTAGGAGACTCATCTAAGTCTGTATCGGTAAGTATTCTTATTTTACTAGTTTTTAAATTTTGAATTGCTATGTGAAAGTCTCCATCTACTCTATGAACAAATACAAAACTCTTACCGTCAGGCGTGTATCTGGCTCTGGCATTGTAGTCTCCTATGAAAGTTTTTCTACGAATAGTATTTTTAGATATATTCATTTCATAAATTTGTGGGGATCCACTGCGATTAGAAGTAAATAAAAATTTATCTCCTTTTGGAGACCAATCGGGTTCCGTATCAATTCCATAATGAGAAGTTAGTTGTATCCATCTTTTTTGCTTAAAATCATATTTATATACATCTGGATTTCCTGCCTTAGAAAGAACAGCAATTAAAGAATCATCTTTTGTACTCCAAGCAGGAGAGCTATTAATTCCATTTTCTAGTTTAAGAGCTTCCCTTTCTCCTGTTTTTAAATCCTGAATATAGATCCTAGAAGTTCCTTCTTCAAAGGAAACATAGGCAAGTTTCTTTCCATCATGAGACCAATCAGGAGACATTATGGGCTCTTTTGAAGTTAAAACTATTTGATCATTGTCCCCATTTATATCGCAAAACCTAAGATGGTAATCGCCTTGTGAATCGCCCTCTCTATTTATATATGCAATCCTAGTCGAGAATATTCCTGATATTCCATTTATTTCCCTATAAATCCTATCGCTCATGTTATGAGCTAAAGCTTCTAGATCAGTTATCTTGCCCACTACTCTAGCTCTATGTATTGCTCTTCTTCTAACTACATCGACAATAGAATAATTAATTTCTAAAAGATTTTCTTGATCTAATTTAGCAGTTGATCCAACTACTAAATAGTCCACCTTTAAGATAGACCAGTCTCTATAGTATATATCTTCTTCTGATTGCGGAAGACTGAGCATCTCACTAGTGCCAATGGCATCAAATTCACCGAAAGATGATAAATCAGATGAAATAATTTGGTGGATATAATGCGAAGCAGGAGATTCTAGATTCCAAGCAATTGGAGTGACTGCTATCCTTATTGGATCTTTTATTCCTTGCGTAACCTCTATTCTTAATTGAGTGTGAATAAAAAAACTGATACAAGTTAGAAAACTGATCAAAACAAAATTGGATAAAGATTTGATCATTCTTTAGGGCTAAAAACTACAGTAAACTTTCTAAAATTCTCATCAAATAATTTTCTTGGCATCTCTAAATCGTAGAACCTATTAACTTTATTAATTGCCAATAATGCAGATTGGTCAAAAGCTTTATCTCCACTGGATTTAGTTAGGCTGACATCAATCACCTCTCCGGTAGGAACTAGAGAAATTATAAATTCTGTTTTAAGTCCTACTTTAGAGGACTTAGGCTCCCTCCAGTTTGACATTATTTGGTCTCTAATTACTGAAGAAAAATACATAACTTTCTCAAGATCAGTATTTTTAGTTTCTGTTTCAGTAGTGGGGTTTATTAAATCCCTCTTTAAATCTAATCTTTCCAAAATAGAGGAGATTTCCTTATTGTCTTCCACAATTTTTAATTTATTGGCTTCTACTAAATTTAATTCCTTAACTCTTTTGGGTGACTTTGTTTTAACTTGTTCTTTTTCATAAATGACATAAGCGGGAATTGAAGTTATGTCTTTTTCATAAGATAGAAAATCTATGGAGAAGTAATTAGAAAAGGAAAAAATTAGACCTAAATGAAGAATAAAAGATATGAAAAACCCAGAATAGTAATTGATCATTTTCCTTTAGGAGGTTTTGTAATTAAGCCTACTCCCTCAGCACCAGCTGATTGAAGGATAGACATTAAATCCATAACCTTTTCATATTTAACTTCTGAGTCTCCTCTAACCACAACCTGAATATCTGGATTTGCTAAGATAATCTTTTCTAGTATCTCTCTTAAGGACGACATTTCTATTGATTGGTCTTTAAAAGAGTCAACTTCTAAATAAACAGCTCCATTTGAGTCAATAGAAATAATCAATGGTTCTTCTTGATCTAAAGGTAGTACTTTGGATTGAGTTTCAGGCAAATTAACCATTACGCCTTGGACCATTAAGGGTGCTGCTACCATAAAAACTACTAATAAAACCAACATTACATCTATGTAGGGAACAACGTTGATATCCGAAACTAGATTTCTTCTTTTTCTCATCCTTTATGTACTTCTCTATGGAGAATTACTGAAAACTCATCCTTAAACTCTTCATAGTTCGATAGAAGTAAGTCAGAAGAAGCAATAAACCTGTTATAAGCTATAAGGGCTGGAATTGCAGCAAATAAACCTATAGCAGTAGCAATTAGAGCTTCAGATATTCCAGGTGCAACTGAAGATAAAGTTGCCTGCGATGTGTCTATTAAACCTCTAAATGAATTCATAATTCCCCAAACTGTTCCAAATAATCCTATATAAGGACTAGCAGAAGCTACTGTGGCTAAAAAAGGAAGATGTTTTTCTAACTCTGCTTGTTCCCTAGAAAAAGAGATCCTCATTGTTCTATCTACACCTTCCATGATTATTTCTGGATCCAAGGATTGATCATTAAGTCTTTTGAACTCTTGATAGCCACTTTGAAAAAGGCATTCAGATCCTATAGGGGTATGGTCTTTTAGTTTTCCCTCCTCTAGTAATGAATCAAGGCCCAAATCAGACCAAAATAAAGATTCAAAACGAGCAAATTCCTCTTTGGATTTATTCATGAAAATCCATCTCTCAAATATAATCATCCAAGAAACAATTGAAGCCAATAACAAAATAACTATTACAAACTGAACTACAAAGCTTGCTTCGAAAAATAAATCTAATATTGATCCAGACATATCTACAAAATTGACCTCATACCATCTAGTAATTCCTTAGGTAAAGCTACTGGCTTAAAACTTTTAGAATCAAGACATGCACATCTTACCAATCCTTTACATAGAAGAAAGTTCTCTTCAGAAAAAACTTCTTGATCAAAATGAAAACTTGCTTTTCCCAATTTAATTAGTCTTGTTTTAATTTTGAGACCATCATCTAATTTGGCAGGTTTTCTAAAACTCATTTGTATCCCATTGACCACAAAAATAAGACCTTCATTCAATAATTTTTCTTGTTGATAACCAATGTTTCTTAAGAATTCTGTTCTTGCTCTTTCTATAAATTTTAAATAATTAGCATAGTAAACTACGCCTTGAGCATCAGTGTCTTCATAATAAACTCTTAATTTGTAAGTGTGTTCTTTAGTCTCGGTCATTTGCCTCTATATCTTCACGATATAAACTTTTAAGAACAAATATAAAGTCATCCCATAGAAGTTCTGTTGTTTTAGAAGAGTCCTCTTCTAGATTTGGATTTACTGCCCACAAAGGCATCTTAATTTTGATTGGTCGTCTATTAAATTTATAAATAAGGACTGGAATTCCTCTACCTTCTGAAGCTTCTAAAACTTGTTGCCACCAAGCTTCTAAAGGTTCTGCTCCTGATCCATATCTTTTGCATTCTATGTATAACCTTCCTAGAATTAAATCAGGTAAAAATTTTTCTCTGGTTTGTTCTAGTATTCTCTTTAGACCATTTTTTAGTCCAAGGTCTTCATTTAATAGGTTAGCTACCTCTCTTTCAAAAGAAGCTCCTTTATTTCTTGAATTCGTCATACTTAATCTAAATGATTGACCATCTCTGGATCAAAATCCGCATTAGAATGAACATTTTGTGTATCATCAAGGTCTTCTAACATTTCTAATAACTTATAAACCTTTAAAGATGTTTCTAAATCTAAAGATATGGAATTTTCTGGGATTAAAGCTATCTCTGAATCTTCTAAATCAAAAGAAGAGGAAATTTCTTTTAGAACACTTTGGTAGTCGTCTGGGTCGGTCGTAACTGTCATACTTCCATCTTCATTTACTTCTATATCTTCAGCTCCTGCCTCTATGGATGCATCCATAACCTCTTCTTGATCTAATCCAGATTCTAAACGTATCATCCCTTTTTTTGTAAATAAATACGATACGGATCCATCTGTACCTAAATTACCTCCAGATTTTGTAAAAGCATGTCTCACTTCAGCTACTGTTCTATTATTATTATCAGTCATTGACTCAACCATAATGGCTACTCCGCCTGGTCCATACCCTTCAAAGGTTATTTCTTCTAAATTTTCACCCTCAGAGCCTCCAGCGCCCCTCTGAATTGCCCTTTCGATAGTATCTTTTGGCATATTTGAACCCAAAGCTTTATCTAATGCCGTTCTAAGTCTTGGATTATCGTCGGGATTAGGGCCTCCTAACTTAGCGGAAACAGTTAATTCTCTGATCAATCTAGAAAATAACTTTCCTCGCTTCGCATCCTGTCTACCTTTTCTGTGTTTTATATTCGCCCACTTAGAATGTCCAGCCATAGATTACATCTCCTCTTCTGTATCTATATCGATTGAGATGTTTAATTCATCGAGTTGTTCGATGGAAGCTGAGCCTGGAGCTTCAGTTAACAAACATGAAGCACTCTGAGTTTTTGGAAAAGCTATTGAGTCACGAATAGAATCTGAATTAGTCATAAGCATAATCATTCGATCAAACCCTATAGCAAGTCCAGCATGAGGAGGACAACCATGTTCTAAGGCAGAAAGAAGAAAACCAAATTTCTCTTGAGCTTCTTTTTGTTCAATTCCCAATAAAGACAAAACTTTGTACAAAATTTCACTTTCATGAATTCTCACAGAACCGCCTCCAAGTTCTGTACCATTTAGAACAACATCATAAGCATCAGATAAAGTTCTAGTAGGATCTTTCTCAATATCATCAAGTGAAGTTGGTGAAGTGAAAGGATGATGTAAAGGAGTTAATTCTCCAGATTTGTTGTATTCAAACATAGGAAAATCTACTATCCAACAAGGTGCCCAGTCTTTATTTAAGAGATCCAAGTCAGAGGCGACAAGATCTCTTAAAGAAGATAATGATTCATTAACTACATTTTTCTTTCCTGCACCAAAAAAGATTATGTCTCCATTTTGGCATTCTAGTTTTGTTAAAAGTTCTTCTATTATTTGGTCATCTATAAATTTAAGTATAGGAGACTGAAGGCCTTCTTTGCCAGACGATAAATCTATTATCCTAATATAAGCCAACCCTTTTGCACCAAATTGCCCTACAAAATTTGTGTAATCATCAATTTGCTTCCTTGTGAGTTTTTCTCCATTAGGTACTCTTAATGCTGCAATTCTAGAATCTTCAGAATTAGCAGGATCACTAAAAACCTTGAAATCTGAATCTGTAAATAATTCTTTAACCTCAACAAATTGAAGTGGATTTCTCAAGTCAGGTTTATCCGATCCATATTTTTTAATCGCTTCTTCATAAGTTAAGACAGGAAAATCTCCAAGATCTACATCAATTGCCTTTTTAAATACTTTTCTAATCATTTCAGTAATTAAATCCATTATGTCTTGTGAGGTAACAAAAGAACATTCAAGGTCTAGTTGTGTGAATTCAGGTTGTCTATCTGCCCTTAGGTCTTCATCTCTAAAGCATTTAGCAAATTGGTAATATTTTTCAAAACCAGAAGCCATTAATGTTTGTTTGAAGAGTTGAGGTGATTGAGGTAGCGCAAAAAACGATCCTGGATAAGTTCTACTTGGAACTATATAGTCTCTAGCTCCCTCAGGAGTAGCTTTCGTCAATATTGGAGTTTCTATCTCCAGAAACTCATTTTTCTCAAGGAATTTCCTAATTTCTTGAGAAACCTTAGATCTCAATCTAAGATTTCTTTGCATTTCTTCTCTTCTCAAATCTAAGAAGCGATATTTCAGCCGAGTTTCTTCTCCGACTGAAGTGTGTTCATCTAAAGAAAAAGGTAATGGTTTTGATGGATTAAGTATCTCTAGTACAGAACTATTCAGTTCAACCATGCCTGTTGGAAGACCCTTATTGACTGTCCCTTCAGGCCTTTTGCGAACTATACCTTTTGCTCTTATTACAAATTCATTTCTACAGCCCTCCGCTATAGAAAAGGCTTCATTATCTTCAGGATTGTAGACTACTTGTAATAGACCTGAAGAATCTCTTAAATCAAAGAATATTACACCTCCATGATCTCTTCTTCTATGAATCCATCCAGCTACTTCTATTTCTTGGTCAATGTGGTCTTCATTAACAAATCCACAGGATATTGATCTAAACGACATATTGTTTCTCTTTTCCTTTACTCTTTCTTACTTGAATCTGCTTTAGATTCCTTTTTTGTTTCTTTATCTTCTTTAACTAAGTTTTTTTTCTTGCCTGTTTTAAAGTCTGTTTCATACCATCCAGTTCCTTTTAATCTAAAATTTGGGGCTGTAGGTATCTGAGATAAATTTGGGTTAGACGCCTTAAAGTTGTCCAAATCAGATATTCTCATCTGAATCTCAGTAATTTCACCATTATCCTTGTTTTTAAAAATATAAGTTGGCATTTTCTTAAAAAAGCTCTAAACGATAATTATAACAAGATTGAGAGATACTTATTATCTCGTTAAGTTCTAATGCAAATGTTAATATTATTAAAAATAATCATTATGAAAGCAAAAAACCTATTTTTCCCTACTTTAAGAGAGGATCCTTCCGAAGCCGAAGTTATAAGTCATAAGTTAATGATAAAGTCAGGATTAATTAGGAAAGTTGCATCTGGTGTATATAACTGGTTGCCTTTAGGAGTAAAAATCCTAAGAAAAGTAGAAAATATTGTTAGGGAAGAAATGAATTCTTTTGGTGGACAAGAAGTCTTGATGCCTATGGTTCAACCCGGAGAATTATGGAAGGAAACAGAAAGATGGCAAAAGTACGGAAAAGAATTGTTAGTTTTTCAAGATCGCCATGAAAGAGAATTTTGCTTAGGACCAACTCATGAAGAGGTCATTACTGACTTGCTAAGAAGAGAAGTAAAGAGTCATAAACAACTCCCAGTAACGCTTTACCAAATACAAACAAAGTTTAGAGACGAAATTAGGCCAAGATTCGGAGTTATGAGATCTAGAGAATTCTTAATGAAGGATGCTTATTCTTTTGATTTAACAAAGGAAAATTTAGATCTAAGCTATAAAAATATGAAAGAAGCTTATGTAAAGATTTTTGATAGATTAGGGTTGGATTATAGGGTAGTTAAAGCAGATACAGGTGAAATTGGAGGTAGTGACTCAGAAGAAATACATGTCCTTGCAGATACTGGAGAAGACCTACTAGTGTTTAGCAATGAAAGTGATTTTGCATCTAATGTTGAGTTAATGTTAGAGGAAGGACAAGATCCACAATCTTTAAAAGGTAAGCCTAGTCCTGATGGAAAAGGTACTTTGGAACTCAAGAAAGGTATAGAAGTTGGCCATATCTTCAAACTAGGTACAAAATACTCTGAAAGCATGAACTTCAAGATACAAGTTGAAAATGAAAATAAATTCCTAGAAATGGGTTGCTATGGGATAGGTATATCTAGAATAGTTGCAGCTGCAATAGAACAAAATAATGATGAAAAAGGAATAATCTGGCCTGAAGCTCTTGCTCCATTTAATGTTTGTATAATTGAAGTTAACCCTAAAAATGACCAAAAGGTTTCAAATCAATGTGAAGAACTTTATAAAGAACTATCGAATCAAGGATTTGATGTCCTTTGGGATAATAGAGACCAAGGACCAGGAGTAAAATTTTCAGATATGGAACTTATAGGCATACCAAATATAGTAACTATAAGTAAAAAAACAATCGAAAATAATCATTTTGAATTCAGAACAAGGGAAGAAGAACAAGGAGTTCACTTATCTCTAAATGAACTCCTAACGAAAATTAAAGGTTAAAAAGTTACTCTTTATTGATTAATTCTAAAACTTGTTTTTCTATCTTTTCTAGGAGTTTTGGATTTTGTTGCAGAAAGTCAATTGAATTTGCTTTACCTTGACCAATCTTTTCACCTTCATAGCTAAACCAAGCTCCAGATTTTCCTATAACTTCATTATCTACACCTAAATCTATTAGCTCACCAATACGATTAATTCCTTTACCATATAGGATCTGAAATTCAGCTTGTTTAAATGGAGGGGAAACTTTATTTTTGACTACCTTAACTCTTGTTTCGTTACCTACTACCTCATCACCATCTTTTACTGTTCCTATTCTCCTAATGTCTAATCTACATGAGGAATAGAATTTTAGAGCATTACCTCCGGCTGTAGTTTCTGGGCTACCAAACATAACCCCAATTTTGTGCCTTATTTGATTAATAAATATAACTAGAGTATTTGATTTCTGAACATTGCCTGTGATCTTCCTTAAGGCTTGAGACATTAATCTTGCCTGCAGTCCTACATGATGGTCTCCCATCTCGCCATCAATTTCAGCTTTTGGCACCAGAGCTGCAACTGAATCTATAACCAGAACATCAACAGCTCCGGAGGCAACCATTATGTCTGAAATTTCTAAAGCTTGTTCTCCTGTGTCCGGTTGGGAAACTAGTAAATCATCAACATTTACTCCTAATTTCTGGGCATATACTGGATCAAGTGCATGTTCAGCATCAATAAAAGCTGCTGTGCCGCCTTGTTTTTGGCATTGTGCTATAACCTCTAACGTTAATGTAGTTTTTCCAGAAGATTCAGGACCATATATTTCAACTATTCTACCTTTTGGTAAACCACCTATACCTAAGGCTATATCTAGACCCATTGAACCTGTAGAGATGGAAGGTATTTTTTCTGTTCTTTTTTCCCCCATTCGCATAACAGTTCCTGTACCGAACTGACGCTCTATTTGACCTAACGCATTGTCTAATTGCTTTGTTTTATCTACTTCTTTAATGTTAGTCACCTTTTTCTGAGCCATAATTATCTCCTATTAATTATGGCGATTATACATATTACTGTATATTTGTACAGTAAATATCAATTACGCTTATTAAGAACTTCAATTGTACCTTGTAATGCCCTCTCTACTGATAGAAATCTTACTTTCTCTCTATCACCATCAAAATGCTCAGTCACAGATAAAGGGTCTTGGTCTTTCAGCTTCCATGAAAAACAGACCGTTCCAACCGGTTTAGTCTCTGTAGCGCCTGTTGGGCCAGCAATTCCAGTAATAGCAACACCTACATCAGCTTTACTTATCTTAAGTGCACCAGAAACCATTTGTGAGGCTATCCTCTCATCTACTGCTCCAAAATTAATTAAATCTTCAGAGTTAACACCTAAGACGTCAGTTTTTGAGGAATAAGAGTAAGTTACAAAGCTTGTACCAAACCAATTAGAGCTTCCTGGCAAAGAAGTGATTGATTTACCTAACCATCCTCCAGTGCAGGATTCAGCAGCAGTAAAAACTTTACCTTGAGAAATAAGAATCTCACCTAATTCTTCGCTAAGCTTCAATAATTTTTTTGAATTCAACTTACCTTCCTTGAGAGACGCTATTAGACCAGAAATTGTTGCTTTGTCTAGATGGAGAAGCAAGTTAATTATTGGTAAAATTGCGCAAAAAATTCCATGGCTTTTGTAGTAAGTGATTCATGTATAAAGTGTAAACTCACAGATTGTGTGGAAGTATGTCCTGTTGATTGTTTCTACGAAGGCCCCAACATGTTAGTAATTGATCCAGATGAATGCATCGATTGCGCGTTATGTGAACCTGAGTGCCCAATAGAAGCTATATACTCTGAGGATGAATTGCCAGAAGACCAGACCGAGTTTATAGAACTTAATGCAAGGCTCTCTCAAGAATGGCCCAACATCACTGAACAAAAACTACCCATGGAAGGCCATGAAGAATGGCAAGAAGTAAAAGGAAAGCTTAAATATTTAGAAATTTAATTTCTTTAAAACTAACATACTCAGTAGTCCTAAGAAAAAGCCAAGATAAATACCTATATCGCTTATAGGTAAGATAAATACCCATGGATCTACCTTCCAAAGAAGTGGTATAGAAAGTAGAACTAATCCACTAAAGAATCCTATTAATGCATTTTCATTTTTTTCATACATTAACCTAACAACTCTCACAAAAGTAATTAGTCCAACAACACAACCTAAGATAAAAGTACTAAGAATTAAAATATTCAAATCATTTACAGCTTTAATGATTAAAGCATAAGTTCCTAACAATAAAAGAATAAAACTTCCCGAAATTCCTGGCAATATAAGAGCACAAACTGCTATAAATCCACTAAAGAAGATATAGAGATAAGAAGGGTCATTCAGCTCTATAGATGAAGTGCCGTATAAAAGAATGATAGCTAAAGACAATAAGAAACCGGCAAAAAAGTTATTATCTCTAGATTTAGGTTTAATAGCGCCAAACACTAAAGAACCTAGCATTAATCCAGAAAAGCAGGCCTTTAAGATGTGTGGATAATTTTCTAAAAGAAATAAGATGACAAATGAAAATAAGTAAACTCCAAGCACCATTCCTAAAATTAATGGCAAAATAAAACTAAAATTTATCTTTTGAAGAAATTTATTTTTTTCTAGTTTAACCAGGTATTCCATTGCTTGTAGGTCAAAATTTGAAATTGTGGATATAAGTTGCTTATAGATACCTAAGATGAGGGCCATAGTGCCTCCAGAAACTCCTGGCATAGTTTCAGTTATCCCAATTAAAAATCCTTTGAGAGTTAGCTTTATCTTTTCATTCATAATTAATCAATTACACCGTCAAGCATAGGTACAAATAAGACTTCTTCAATTCTCTCATGCTTATAGTTCTCTTTATCTATTTTAGTTATCAAAACAAGATCTTGTTTTTTATTATTTCCCACTGGAGCTATTAACCTTCCTCCATTAATTAAACTAGATAGTATTTTTTCTGGAACTTCTTCAGGAGCTGCTGCTAAAAGTATTGAATCAAACTTATCTTCCTCTAAAAAGTCATAAGCATCACCAAAAATAAGGCTTACATTCCTTATTTTTAACTTATCTAGGTTACTTTTTGCCTTATCATGAAGAGATCTAATTCTTTCTATTGAGGTTACCTTATTAGAGAATAAAGAGAGAATAGCTGCCTGATAACCACAACCGGTACCAATCTCTAAAGTATTCTTTAGTGGCTTTTGAGTAAACCTTTCTTCTTGAATAAGAATTTCTGTCATTCTAGCGACTATATAAGGCTGCGAAATGGTTTGCTGATTCCCAATAGGCAAAGATAAATCTTCATAGGCCCTCGAAGCAAGAGCTTCGTCCAAAAATAAATGCCTAGGAATATCCCTAAGAGCCTCAAGAACTCTTACATCACTTATACCCTTTTCAGAAAGTCTTTCTAAAAGCCTCTCTCTGGTTCTCATAGAGGTCATGCCTAACCCCCTATCTTTTTCTATTTCTCCAACCACCTTGAAATTTCTAAATCGAATTTATTTTGCTCTTTTTCTATTTCCTCTCTATGTAGAAAATTAGGTTTAATGGTAGAAATAGAGACCTCTCCCCTATAAACCGTAGCAATATCTGTACTTTCGTCATTAAGTGGTCTCTTGTCTCTATGAGTCACTAAATATTCTTGAGGGTTTTCAGTTCGTTCAGGAGGATTTCTTGGGCCCCAGGTTCCAATAGAAGTTGTTTTTATCCCTTTGATTTGATCATAGGGCAAGTTAGGAACATTAACGTTTAAAGTCAGTTTAGAGTCTATTTTAAGATCTCTTATTTTTAGGACTAAGTTTCTGGCTACTAAAGCAGCTGATTCATAATTTGGTTCCTGTTCGGGCCCTTCTCCTCCTTTTAGAATAGCAGCTGATACTGCTATAGAAGGTAAATCTAATTCTTCTCCTTCAAAGGCAGCTCCTACCGTTCCAGAATAACGGAGATCTTCTGCC
Source organism: uncultured SAR86 cluster bacterium (assembly GCA_902628375.1). GTDB lineage: Bacteria > Pseudomonadota > Gammaproteobacteria > Magnimaribacterales > Magnimaribacteraceae > CACOMS01. Next base: position 41,799 of record CACOMS010000004.1, read on the forward strand.
ATATTAGCTCCCTTGTTAATGCCAGAAACTACCATATCTGGCTTGAATGGACATAACTCTCTTACTCCTAAAAAAACACAATCTACAGGAGTTCCTGAAACAGCATAAAATCCATTCTCTTTTTCAGATATTTGTATCGGCTGATTTGCAGTTAAAGAAGATCCTGCTCCGCTCATATTTTCTGCGGGTGCTATTACAAAAACTTCTGCTATATCTTTTAAACTGTTAAATAAAGCAATTATCCCTGGTGCTTCGTATCCATCATCATTAGAAATTAAAATCTTCATCATCTACTCAAATAAAATAATTGCTAAAGCAGAGACACCCTCTTTTCTTCCTTGATATCCCAATCTATCCGTTGTTGTTGCCTTACAACTAACCTGATCAACATTTATATTTAAATCTTCAGATAGATTTTTCTTGATTTGATCTACGTAAGTAGATATTTTGGGTTCTTCACCTATATAGGTTATGTCTAAATTAGAAATTTTCTGATCTCCTATCTTTTCTAAAACTTCTCTTAAAAGCGATCTGCTAGAAACATCCTTATAAGATTCATCCTCTGAAGGAAAATGAGTTCCTAGATCTCCTAGAGAAAAAGCACCTAAAATAGCATCTATTACTGCATGCGTTATTACATCACCATCTGAATGGGCTACGATGCTGAAGTTAGAGGGTATATGAACACCACCCAGAACGACCTCTTCTCCTGCTTTTATCTTGTGGGCATCAAATCCTTGTCCTATTCTCATAAATTCAAATTATAAATGAAGACCTATATTAAATTTCAGTTTTAATTATCATTTTTATCGTCTTTAGATCATCTTGATACGTCAATTTAATATTTCGACTAGATCCTTTTACCAAAACTAGATCGGCTCCAATAGATTCCAATAGCTGCGCCTCATCAGTAAATTCTTTTTCTCTTGAGGTCTGGTTTAGAGCCTTAATTAAAGATTCTTTTTTAAATAACTGTGGAGTTTGCGAATGCCATAAATTATTTCTGTCAACAGTTTTAATAATCTTACTAGATTCATAATGTGTCTTTTTTAAAGTATCCGATACAGGAAAGCCTAATATCATGCCATCATGTTCTGACCCGAGAAGTTTAAGAAGCTTATCTAGATCTTCTTTTTCTAGACAGGGCCTAACCGCATCTTGTATCAAAAAATGACTGAACTCTAGATTTCTTTCCTCAAAAAACTTTACTCCATTATCAACAGACTCTCCTCTGGTATTTCCGCCTACAATTGTTTGCACTTTGGGGTTTTGAAACATGGCTAAATCTCTAAACCATGAGTCATTTGATGATAGACAAACCACCAATTCTAAGCATGAAGGATGGTTTAGAATGTGTTCAACACTTCTTTCAATTACAGTTTTCCCATTAATATTTATATATTGCTTAGGAGTCCTATCTTCAAACCTATCCCCTATTCCTGCAGCAGGAATTACTGCAACAAATTGATTAATCATCTATAGCTTTTAGTTTTCAGAAGGATTATTAACCTCAAATTGATAGAAAGTTTCTCCTTCTTTTATCAAGCCAAGTTCCGATCTTGCCAGTCCTTCTAACCCCTCATCAGAATTTAGTATATTTTTTTCATTCATCATCTCTTCATTGCTTTTTTTGAGAACAGAAATATCTTGCTCAATTCTTATCTGCTCCTCTTTAACCTCTGATAATTTAGAAATACTAAATTCTCCTAAAAATATTTTACTTATCATCATAAACAGGAGCAGGAGCAGTAAAACGAAAAAAATTATTTTGAAAAACCCTAAAATATCCAGTGCTCTATCTTTATTCCTCATTTAAGTCCTGCAAATTTAATGTCGGTCTTAGCTTCTAACAATAATAACCTATTGTATTTTGAAACTCTGTCGCTTCTAGAAGGTGCACCAGTCTTAATTTGCTTTGCCCCCACGCCTACCGATAGATCAGCTATAAACGCATCTTCGGTTTCACCTGATCTATGAGAAATCACATTCTTAAAACCATTCTTTCTGGCTATATGTATAGTTTCAAGAGCTTCAGTTAAAGATCCAATTTGATTAACTTTAATTAAGATTGAATTTGCAGAATTTTCCTTTATACCTCTTTGTAATCTACTCTTATTTGTAACAAATAGATCGTCTCCCACTAGTTGAACTTTTGAACCTAAATTTTTATTCAGGGTACTCCAACCTACCCAATCATCTTCATCTAAACCATCTTCTATTGAGGTAATGGGATACTTCTCAGTTAATCCCACTAGGTATTCTGTTAAACCTTGAGAATCAAAATCTTTTTTCATGCCTGTTAATTTATATAAATTATCTTTGTAAAACTCACTAGAAGCACAATCTAAACAGATAAAAACTTCCTTACCAGCCTTGTACCCAGCTATTTCGATTGAATCCATAATTAAATCTAAAGCTTCTTCAGTAGAAAAAAGTTGAGGAGCAAAACCTCCTTCATCTCCAACTGAAGTAGATAAATTTTTTTCCTTTAGTACTTTTTTTAGCGTATGAAAAACTTCTACACCACACTGCAGGGCTTTGCTAAATGAATCAAATTCAACAGGTTGAATCATAAACTCTTGGAAATCGATTTTATTATCTGCATGTTCGCCTCCGTTAAGTATATTCATCATAGGGATTGGCAAGATATGCTTTGGCTCCTCTCCAGAAATTTCTTTAAATGTTTGATTTATAGTCTTATATAGAGGCTGACCTTTTACAGAAGAAGAAGATCTGGCAACCGCAAGAGAAACTGCGAGAATAGCATTCGCTCCTAATTTACTTTTCTCTAATGTTCCATCTAGTTCACATAATCTTTTATCTATATCAATTTGATCATGTGTAGACCTACCTCTTAACAGCTCGTTAATTTCACCATCAATAGATGAGATTGCTTTTTTTACACCTTTCCCTAAATACCTGCTTTCTTCTTCATCTCGCTTCTCATGAGCTTCATATTTACCTGTAGAGGCTCCTGAAGGAACAAAAGCCATAGAAGATCTACCATCATTTAGAGTAATTTCAGCAGCTACAGTTGGATTGCCTCTTGAATCTAGAATTTCATAACCTGAAACTTTAGAAATAATTTCTTGTTCTTTCATTTAAGTTATTTCTAAAGTAGGCAAGCCTTTGGTTAAAGAGTCTAGAGCCTTAATCTGAGATAAGAAATCTTCTAGTTTATCTAAAGGCAAGGCACAGGGACCATCGCATAAAGCTTTATCAGGATTCGGATGGACTTCTAAGAATAACCCAGCGAGACCAAGCGCCATGGCTGATTTGGCTAGATTTAGTACATGATGCCTTCTTCCAGCTGTACTTTTACCTAAGCCTCCGGGTTGTTGAAGAGAATGGGTTACATCAAAAATTACAGGGTATTCAAAGTCCTTCAATTCTGCTAAACCTAGCATATCAACAATAAGGTTACTATATCCAAAGATCGTTCCTCTTTCGCAAAGTAATATTCTCTCATTGTCAAAGCTTAAAATCTTATCAATGATATTTTTCATATCTCCTGGGGATAAGAATTGAGCTTTCTTTACATTAATGGGGAGGTTAGTTTTGGCACACTCTCCTACTAGATCTGTTTGCCTGCATAGAAAAGCTGGGATCTGTATGATGTCTAGGACATCTGCAGCAGGTGCTACTTCTTCTAGTGAATGTACATCCGAAATGACAGGTATCGAATAATCTTCCTTTATACTCTTTAAAGTTCTAAGTCCTTCTTTTATTCCCGGTCCTCTATAAGAGTCTTTTGAAGACCTATTAGCCTTGTCATACGAAGCTTTAAATATAAAGGGAATGGAAAGTTTTTTTGTTATAGCTAATGTTTCTTCAACAACCTTAGTGAGAACTTCATCAGATTCTAAGACATTTAATCCACAAATTAATGCAAACTCATTTTGATTATTGAGTTCTATACCTGCAACACTTACTTCCTTCATAATTTATCTATTTTATTCTAAATTTCTTAGCTGCTTTAAGAAAACCATAAAAAAGAGGATGACCATCAATAGGATTGGAGGTGAATTCTGGATGGAATTGACAACCAACAAACCATGGATGGTCAGATATCTCAATAACTTCGACGAGATTCTTGTCCTCTGACCTTCCAACTATCTTCAATTCCTTAGATTGTAATTTTTCTAAATAGTTCTCATTAACTTCATACCTATGTCTATGTCTTTCTGTTATCTTCTCTTCTTTGTAAAGAGAGAAAGTTATAGATTTCTTATCGAGCAAACAATTCTGAGCTCCTAGCCTCATAGTCCCACCTAAATCAGAATTCTCATCTCTTTTCTCAATTTCGCCTGTTATATCAGTCCATTCACTAATTAAAGCTATTACCGGATGTGCAGTTTTATTATTAAATTCTGTGCTATTAGCACCCTTCAAACCTAAAACATTTCTTGAGAACTCAATCACTGCTATTTGCATTCCTAAACATATACCTAAGTATGGAATCTTGTTTGTTCTCGCATAGTTAGCAGCAGCTATCATTCCTTCAATTCCACGTAAACCAAAGCCACCAGGTACCAGAACTGCATCAGAATTAGAAAGATATCTTTTTACATTTTTATTATTTACTGACTCAGAATCTATATATTCTATATTGACCTTCAAGCTATTTCTTATACCTGCATGAACCAAGGCCTCGTTAAGCGACTTATATGCATCCTTTAAATCCATATACTTACCTACCATTGAAACTTTAACTTCTTTAGTGGGATTTAAATGTGCCTTAACTACTCTATCCCATTCTTTAAGGTCAGGTTTTTTAGATTTAAGTCCGAATTTTCTAGCAACCAGATTATCTACACCTTGAGAATTTAGATGAATTGGAATCTCATAAATAGATTTAGCATCTGGCATTGAAATAACACTATCTTTTTCAACATTAGTAAATAAGGCAATTTTTTCTTTGGCTTCTTGTGATAATTCAACTTCTGATCTACAGACCAAAATATCAGGCTGAAGGCCATGAGAAAGCATTTCTTTAGCTGAACGCTGAGTTGGTTTTGTTTTTATTTCTCCAGCTGCAGCTATATATGGAACTAAAGTTAAATGCATGTATAAGGTTTGCTTAGGACCAAGTTCAATCTTCATTTGTCTTATAGCTTCAAGAAAAGGTTGAGACTCTATATCACCAACAGTTCCGCCTATTTCTACAATTGCAATGTCAGAATTTGAAGCACCTTTAATAATTCTTCTTTTTATTTCATCAGTTATATGAGGTATCACTTGAACCGTACCACCTAAATATTCACCTTTTCTTTCGTTTCTTAGAACAGTTTCATAAACTTGTCCTGTAGTGAAATTATTTGAACTAGTCATTTTTGAAGTCAAAAACCTCTCATAATGTCCTAAGTCTAAATCAGTCTCAGATCCATCTTCAGTGACAAAAACTTCGCCATGCTGAAAAGGACTCATCGTTCCCGGATCAAGATTTATGTATGGATCGAGCTTAAGAATAGTGACTGATAGGCCTCTACTTTCTAATAAAGCACCTAAAGAAGCAGAAGCTATACCTTTACCTAATGAAGAAACAACTCCTCCAGTAACAAAGATAAATTTAGTTTTCTTAATTCCCATCTTGAAGATCAAACAATTTTTATTAGATGGGAGTACAGGTTAACAAAAACCTTGCAAGGTAACAATGAGTTTCGAGATTACGGATTAATCTTGATCGTAATATTGAGGAGGAAAACTTTCTTCTCTAGCCAAGTTCTCGAATTTAGCAACTGAATCCCTAAAGGCTAATGAAACTGTCTTAGTTGGTCCATTCCTCTGTTTTGCTATATTGATTTCAGCCTTACCTTTACTTTCAAGATCATTTCTATCGTAGTACTCATGTCTATAAATGAAAGCTATTACATCAGCGTCCTGCTCTATAGCACCAGAGTCTCTCAGGTCAGCCAACATTGGTCTTTTATTTGGCCTAGACTCCACACCTCTATTCAATTGAGATAGTGCAAGCACAGGAACATCAAGTTCCTTTGCTAATGCCTTTAAAGACCTACTTATTTCACTAATCTCTGCTACCCTGTTATCTGCCCGACCATGAACTTGCATGAGACCTATATAGTCGACAACTATCATTGCTAAATCTTTATTTTCTCTCTTCACCCTCCTTGCTCTTGCTCTAAGCTCAGCTGGAGTTAGGGCCGGGGTATCATCTAAAAGGATATTTTTCTTACTTAAAATTGTTAGTGCTTTGTCTATACCTTCCCAATCTGTGTCTTGCATTTGACCTCGTAATAATCTCTGGAGATCAATATTAGCAATACTTGATATAAACCTTCTAACAATCTGTTCCGAAGACATCTCCATACTGAAAACTAATACTGTTTGATCAGTTTGCCTAGCTACGTTTTCCGCTATATTGAAGGCTAAAGCTGACTTACCCATTGAAGGTCTAGCAGCTATTATTATAAGATCAGATTTTTGGAAGCCTAAAGTAACTTCATCTATATCAGTAAAACCTGTACTAACACCTACTAAAGAATCGCCAGTCTCATTAGATTCTTGTATCTTTCCATAGACCTCCCCTAAAAGGTCCCTTATTACTTTTGGTCCAGATGATCTTTGTGCATCGTCTCTCAAACTAAGAATCCTTTCTTCTGCTTCATCCAATAATTGATCACTTCTAGAAGAATCAGATTCTCTAGCTAAAGAAGAGATATTCTCTGCTGTATTGATAAGTCTTCTTAAGTTAGATCTTTGTTTGATTATTTCAGCATAACTTTGAATATTAGCTACACTAGGTGTCTCTTTTGCTAATTGCGTTAAATAATTTAAACCACCAATATTGGTTAACTCTGGTAAATTTCCACTGCCTTCAAGAGTTTCTTGGACTGTAATAACATCTACAGGTTTTCCTAGTTCCTGTAGGCTGTTTATTGTTCTATAAATTAATTTATGTTCGTCCTGATAAAAATCATCTTCTATAACCAGGCCTGCTACGAGATCCCAGGTATCATTCTTCAACATAATTCCACCAAGAACAGCTTTCTCAGCTTCAATAGAGTATGGAAGGGATGAGTCTTGATCTAAATTTTTCGCCATAAAATTACAATTTTTTTCTAAAGGAAATAGATTTTTATTCTCCCATCAGGAGAGAACTAATACAACGAAAATTTTTTATTCTTGGGCAGATATTTCTACTGATACTCTTTGGATAACTTCTGGGTGGAGCTCAATATCTATCTCGAAAGTCCCTAATTCCTTCAAAGCACCTTCTGGTAGCCTAATTGAGCTCTTTTCTAATTCTATTTCCTTTTCTGTGGAGATGAATTCAGCGATTTCTCTAGTACCTATAGATCCATATAAAGTACCTTCTTCAGAAACTGCTACAGGAATCTTTAATTCTATTGATTCTAAACTCTTTGCAATCTCAGTAGCAGCTGATTTTCTTTCTTCCTCTGCTGCCAAAAGAGATTCCTTTTTCTTTTCAAATTCAGCTTTATTTTCTTTATCAGCTCTAATAGCTTTCCCTGAAGGAATAAGAAAATTCCTAGCATAACCACCTTTTACTTCTACTAAGTCTCCAGGATCTCCTAAATTAGTAATTTTTTCTAACAGTATTATTTCCATTTTCTTATTATTTATAATGATTATCTGTATAAGGTAATAAAGCAAGATGTCTGGCCATTTTTACTGCTTTTGTTAATTGCCTTTGATATTTTGCTGAGGTTCCAGTAAGTCTAGCTGGAATTATCTTACCTGTTTCTGTAATAAACTCTGATAGTAGTTTTATATCTTTATAATCAACCTCTTCAATGCCTAAAGCGGTAAATTTGCAATACCTTCTTCTGATCTCATTTTTGGGTCTTCTTTTAAAGTTTTTCTGTTTCTTAGCCATTAAGCATCTCCATCTTTTTCTTCGGTATTACTAGAATCGTTGGACTCTTCAGACAATTCAGGTTCACCTTCCTTTAATTCTTCTTTTGGCTCTTCTTTTGGCTCTTCTTTAGTATCTATTACCTCTTTTTTTTCTTTACTTGAAGACTTTTCAAAATTTTCTTTTTTTTCTTCTTCTTCTGTCTGTTTAGATAGAGCTGAAGTTTCTGTATATTCTTTCTTCTTCGAAAGAATTAAATCTCTAATTATTGAGTCATTAAATTTAAACGAGTTTTTTATTTCATCTATCACATCTTGATTGCACTCTATATTCATAAGAGCATAAGAAGCTTTAAACTGGTCTTGTATAGGGTAAGCTAGTTTTCTACTACCTATATCTTCTGATCTATGGACTTTCCCTCCAGACTCCTCAACAAGGGTAGAAAACTTATTTAACACGGCTTGTGTTTGATCTGATTGATCAGGGTGAACTAAGAATACAATTTCGTAATGTCTCATTTTTTACCTCTTGGTTTACAGTTCTCACTAATAAGTATTAATGTAGAACAAGGTTAAGTGCCGGCATTCTAGAAGGAAGATAAGACATAATCAAGCTGTTTTAAGCATTCTAATTACTAACTCAGTAAAAGAAATACCTTCTAAAGCAGCTGATTTTGGAAAAAGACTTGTATTTGTAAGTCCTGGAACTGTATTAATCTCTATAAGATAAAAGTTCTCTTCTTTAGAATCTATTAAATCAACCCTTGCCCAGCCTTTGCACTCTAAAACGCTATAAGCTTCTAAGGCTAAGCCTTTAACCTCTTTCATCCTCTGTTTGTCAAGTTTAGATGCTTCATAAACAGTATCTTTTCTTTCGTATTTTGCTTCGTAATCATAAAATTTAGAATTTGGTTTTATAGAAATAGGAGTTAATGCTTTTCCATCTAGAATAGGAACGGTGAGCTCAGTACCCTCTATGAATTCTTCTAGGATAACTCTGTTGTCATAACTCCTTGCTGCAAGGATTTCTTCGTTTACTCCATTTGAAGTGTCTTGAACAATGCTTATTCCAAAGCTAGATCCTTCCCTGCAAGGCTTAACTACTATAGGTTTATTTCCTTGAATAATTTCACTTAAGTTTTGAATCCCAAAATTGAGTTCATGATAACTATCGTTTTCTGTATCAAAATTAATTTCTAGAAAATCTGGTGTAAGGAGACCTTCTTTTATCCAAATCTTTTTGGTTTCTGATTTGTTCATAGTTAGCTTGCATACGGAAGAGTTACTTCCTGTATATGGAATGAGTTTTTGTTCGAATAAATTCTGAATAAATCCATCCTCACCTCCTCTTCCATGCAATGCTATAAACGCCAATCCTAACGAATTATCTAAATCATGTGCTTCTTTCTCGCTCTTTATGTCAATCAGGTCTAGATCTAAATTTAGATCTTCTAAGGCCTTAAAAACTGCCTTACCTGTTTTTAATGATATTTCCCTTTCTGCTGACCATCCGCCACAAATTATTGATATTTTTTTACCTTCTAAGGATCCTAAATTCATACTTTATATTTAGATAAAAGAATATCTGTCAATTCTGAAATATTTCCTGCTCCTTGCATCAGGATTATAGAGTTATCTTCTACTTCTTTTGTCAAAGTTAGAGCTAGGTCTTTCTTTTTTATTAATAGATTATTGCTAGAATTCTTATTTAATACATCCAACAAAGCCTGACTAGAAATTCCTTCTATTTTCTCTTCGCCCGCTGAATAGATATCAAGTAAAAGAACCTTCCCTACATCCGAAAGAACCTCTACAAAATCATCAAATAAGTCTTTTGTTCTGGTGAATCTATGTGGTTGAAATACCATATGAATATGCGAATCAGGAAATGATTCCTGTATAGACTGATATGTGCTCCTTATCTCTGTTGGATGGTGTCCGTAGTCATCTATTAAAATGCAAGTTTTGTTATCTAATTTTATTTTACCTTTAATATCCATTCTTCGATTTATGCCAGAAAAATCTTTAAGTGAAGATTGAATTGTATTTAGAGGAACTCCTTCATCTATAGCTACGATTATAGCCGCAACAGCATTAAGTGCATTATGTCTACCTAGGATATTTAGCTCTACATCTAACACTTTATTTCCGTCTTCACATAAATCAAAAGAAGATGTAAGCCCATTTGCATTAAAGTTTTTGATTTGATAGTAATTATCTTCATTAAAACCATAAGTAATTACCCTTCTTGAGAATTGAGGTAAAAGTTCTTTGACTTGTAAATCATCTCCGCAAGCAACAATTAATCCGTCGAAAGGGATTTTTTTTGCAAAACTAACAAAAGCATCCTTTAACAAGGAGAAATTGTTCTCATAATTAGATAAATGATCTTCTTCAATGTTTGTGATAACAGCCAAAGAAGGTTGAAGTAATAAAAAGGATTGATCGCTCTCATCTGCCTCTGCTATAAGATAATCTCCACTCCCCAACTTAGCATTAGTAGCAAAACTGTTAATTATCCCTCCATTGATGAAGGTAGGGTCTAGATTGGCATCAGTCATAATGGAGGCCAATATACTTGTTGTAGTAGTCTTTCCATGAGTACCTGCAATTGCTATTCCTTTTTTAAGATTCATTAAACTCGCTAGTAACTCTGCTCTAGCTAATATAGGTAAGTTATTTTTATTAGCTTCTAATATTTCTTCATTTTCTTTTGAGATTGCCGAAGAAATGATAAGCATATCTTTATCAGTTACATTGGACTTTTTATGGCCGATATAAACCTTTGCTCCTAAAGATGAGAGTCTTTGGGTTATAAAACTCTCTTCTAAATCAGAACCGCTTACTGAATATCCTAAGTTTAGTAGAACTTCTGCTAATCCACTCATGCCTGAGCCTCCTATGCCCACGAAATGGATTTTGTCAGGTTTATTTGTTGAGTGATTCATAAAGAGAACTTATTATTATAGATACAGAGTCTCTCTTTTCATAAAGTTTTGCTTTATCACTCATTTTGTCCCTTTTTTCTTTAGAAAAAATAAGCTCTTGTAGTTTTTGAGTCAAAATATCTGAATTCTCATCCTTGGCTTCTATTACTTCAGAGAGCCCTATTGAACTTAAGTGAATAGCATTATGAAATTGATGGTTATCTATTGCCCATGGTAGGGGTAAAAAAATTGAGGGTTTTTCAAAATGTAATATCTCAGATACTGTTAATGCTCCAGATCTTGAAATTATTATTGATGCCTTATTATAGTAATCCTCAATATTAGGAAAGAAATCTTTAACCGTATAATTTAATCCTGATCGTAAGTAAAAACTATTTACTTCTTCAAAATCTAACTTTCCACATTGATGATAAATGTGCCAATCTTTTAACCCTTTTAAATTTTTTAAGGATTTAATTACTAAGTCATTTAATTGCAAAGACCCTTGACTCCCGCCAAGTACCACTAAAGATTCTTTAGTCTCTCCTGTCCTAGTCGTTTTGATCATCTCTTTTCGAAGAGGATTGCCAGACAATACATATTTTTCTTTTTGATTTTCTAAGGGAAAACCCAAAAAAGTTAAATTTGAAAATAGATTTAAAATTTTATTTGCGGACCCCATTACACTGTTTTGTTCATGTATAAATAGAGATATATTTAAAACCTTGGATGCTAATCCAATTGGTAAGCTAGTATATCCTCCGAAAGAGAAAACAAAGTCTGGTCCTAATTTTTTTAATAAAACTAAAGAAGAATAAAAAGACAATAGCATTGTCCAAATAGATAAAAATTTCAAAAATATGTTCTTACCTCTAAAGCCATAAGTATTTAAGGCATAAAAATTAATTTTTAAATCTTTTGCTACCCTTTCCTCTAAAGATTCTTTTTTTCCTATCCAATAAATTTCATGGGAATCTTTGATTAATCTTTCTGCGATGGCTTTTGCTGGAAAGACATGACCGCCTGTACCTCCTCCAATAATTACAGCTTTCATTAATATCTAACCCTCCTGGTTATATTGACTAATGGCATTGAAGATTTAGTTTCATAGTCAGTTCTTATTACTAAAGCAGAAAGAGCAAATAAAACTATCAAATTAGTTCCTCCATAACTTACAAAAGGTAAAGTTAGCCCTTTAGTTGGAAGCATACCAGATGCAACTCCAACATTTATAACTGTTTGTAATCCAATTAGAACAGCCACTCCATAAGAAAAGAAATATCCGAAGAATTGTCTTTTTTCTAAGGATCTATTGCCTATTTGAATCATTCTAATCAATAGGAATATTAGAAAAGAAAGAAGGAGAAAAGCCATAAATAGACCCATTTCTTCAACTATAACTGCAAAAATGAAATCCGTATGAGCATCTGGCAAAAACCCCATTTTCCACAACCCCTCTCCTAAACCCACCCCGAACCAATCTCCTCTAGAAATTGCCATTAATGACTGAGTCAATTGATAACCTGTATCGTTTGCATCTGCCCAAGGATCTAAAAAAGAAATTATCCTTTGCCATCTATAAGGTTCAAAAAATATTAGTGCAAGAATTGAGATTGCGCCTAATGCCATCACTAAGATAAATTGTTTGAGGTGCACTCCTGCTAAAAAAAGAATAGCTAAAACGGAGCTAAATATTACTGCAGGAGTCCCAAGGTCTGGTTGGATCAGTATTAAAGATATAACTAAAACAATTAGAACAGCTGGTCTAAAGAAGCCAAACCAGCTTGTCTGTATGTCTTGTATTCTTCTAACAGAATAAGCTGAAACGTAGACTAATAAGAAAAACTTCATAACCTCTGAAGGCTGTAAAGTAAAACCAAAGATTCTTATCCATCTATTTGAACCTTTAACTTCTACGCCTATTCCAGGTATAAAGACCAAAACCAGACCAATTATTCCCAATAATAGAAAGTATCTATCAAATCTTTCCCAATAAGATAAGGGTATACAGATAAGAATTGACGATAACAGGATTGCTAATAAAAGGTGAAAAGCTTGTTTATAAAATAGATAGAAAGGATCCCCGGTTAAATTATCAGAGAAATAAATTGATGCGGTGGCTACTGAAACTAGTCCAAATAAAGAAACTATCAGAATTAAACCTATAAGATAAATATCCAGCTTCTTAAGGTCAGGAATATCAATTAATCTACTAAAAAAGTTAAACATTAAAACCCAGATAATGAACGAAAATGGAGTCCTCTTTCCTTGTAATTCTTATACATATCTAGGCTTGAACAAGCTGGCGAAAGCAGGATTATGTCATCCTTCTTGGCAATATTTTTAGATAGATTTACTGCATCTTCTAAGTTTTCAACTACATCACAATTACATTTAGAATTTATGGAATCGCAAATAAGGCTTGAGTCTTTTCCAAAAATGATGGCACTCTTTACTCCCCTTAAGCTTGATTTGTTTATAGATTGAAAATCTTGGCCTTTAGCATCTCCACCTAAAATAAGAATAACTTCTTTTCCATCCTTTATTTGTCTTGCGGAATCTAAAGCATTAATCATTGAAGATACGTTTGTAGACTTAGAATCATCAATATACAAAGCATTATTGATAGTACCTAAAACATCAAATCTATGAGGGCTCCTTGAAAAATCATTATAGAAACGCATGATCTTTTCTAAATTTTCTTTAATAAAATCTATTTTAGAAAAGTTTACGGAGTTATGTTTAAGCATCTCCAATGCCATATAGATTGATATAGATGCCTTTAGATTCATGGTCTCATACTCTGGCCAGCCTTTAGGCAAGAGAGATTTTATATCCTCATTAACTTCTTTGAATTCAGACAAGAAGTTTAAAGAAACCTGCTCATTGCTTTGAAGCGGTGAAGTTGAGTCTTGGAAGATTAGGAAATTACTATTTAGAAAAACTCTTTCTTTTATTCTTCTATATTCTTCTAAGGTTTTGTGTCTATCTAGGTGGTCTTGTCCTAAATTTAAGAACACACTTATTTCAGACCGAATTTGTTGTATATACTCCAACTGAAAACTAGAAACCTCTATGACCGAATATTCAATATCTTTCGATAAAAGGTCTAATACCGGTTCACCTATATTTCCTCCTAAAGCAACCTTTTTTTCTCCATAGAACTTACTAAGTAAAAATTCTGTCATTCTAGTTACGGAAGTTTTTCCATTTGTTCCCGTTATTAAAATAGGTTTTGACTTTGTTTGACTTAAATAAAGATCTAAATCCGTTGATATTGGTATTTTTCTCTTAATTGTTTCGTTCAAAAATATATTGTTGCTATCTACTCCTGGGCTTACAAAAACCTTACTTACCTCTTTTAGAATTGATGCATCTTCAGAAAAGAGAAACTTATCTACATAAGAAGTTAAATTAATGTTCTTGCTTGAACAAGAATCCATAACCAAATGATGAATTGATTGATTACTAAGATACCTTGATATGGATCTTCCTGTTACCCCCATGCCCATTATCAAAGGCTTTTTCATCTCTAGGCCTATCTTAGTTTTAGTAGGGCCAAACCAATAAGAACTAATACAAAAGTAATTATCCAGAATCTAACAATCACTCTAGGTTCCGGCCATCCTTTCAACTCATAATGGTGATGAAGCGGAGCCATCCTAAAGACTCTTTTGCCTGTAAGCTTAAATGAAGCAACTTGTATCATTACTGAAAGTGCTTCAACTACAAAAACTCCTCCCATAACTAACAAAACATATTCATGCCTGATAATGACAGTGATTATTCCTATAGCTGAACCCAAAGCCAAAGAACCAACATCACCCATAAAAACTTGTGCTGGGTAGGTGTTGTACCATAAAAACCCTATTCCTGATCCTATGATCGCACCACAGATGATAACTAATTCTCCGGTTCCAGGTAGATATGGAATATTTAGATAATCTGAAAAAAATAAATTACCTGTGGCGTAACTAATAACTGCAAGACCAGATATCACCATAACAGAGGGAAGAATCGCCAAACCGTCTAATCCATCTGTTAAATTTACTGCATTGCTTGTACCAACAACTACAAAATATGAAAGGATAATGAAACCTAAACCTAAAGGGATGCTTATTTCCTTTAAAAATGGAACTATTAAGCTGGTTTGGTTTATATCATTTGAACTAAGGTAAAGATAAGTTACTGCAGTCAAAGTGACCAGGCTTTGCCAGAAGATCTTTCCATGAAAGGACATTCCATCGCTAGATTTATGTTTTATTTTTAGTCTGTCATCTACCCAGCCTATACAAGCAAAGGATAAGATCACAAACAATACAGTCCAAACATAGTGATTCTGAAGGTCTCCCCAAATAAGAGTACTAACAAGAATAGAGGAAACAATTAATGCTCCTCCCATAGTTGGAGTCCCCTTCTTGCTTAAGTGGCTCTCTGGCCCTTCTTCTCTGATTACTTGACCTTGTTGACCTTCTTTCATCTTGGTAATGAACAATGGGCCAAAAAGAAGTGAAAATAACAAAGAAGTTATAGTGGCTAAAATAGATCTAAAAGATAGGTACTCAAATAATCTAAGAGGACCAAAAGCCTCAGCGAAAAAATCAAAAATTATTAGAATCATATTTTATTTAGTCAATTTATCTGCTATTTCGTTCATCTTAGTAGATCTAGAACCTTTAACCATTATTATAGGGTCTTGTAGAGTAATCGTATTCAAATGTTCCAATAAATCTTCCTTATTCCTAAAAATTTCCGCATTACCAGAATAATACTCCAATCCTTTCTGCCACATTTCACCTATACATAAAAAATAATCTACTTTTTCAGAAGCAAACAAACAAACTTCTTTGTGGAATTCTTCTGCATTACTTCCTAATTCCAGCATCTCACCAGCAATGAGAACTTTTTTTCTTGTTTCATTAGACACAAGACTAACTAGGTTTTTCATTGATTCAGGATTTGAGTTATAGGTGTCATCAATCAACGTTCCTCCTTTAATATAATCTTTTAAAGAAAGTCGTCTATCTGGAAATTTACAATTCTCAAGCTCATTTATACATTCATTAATATCCAAATCTAATGCATAACATGCTCCTAGTGCTGCTACGGCATTTAAGACATTGTGTTCGCCAATAGTATTAAGACTGCAATCCAAATCAAGGTTTCCTATCTTGATACCAAATAATATTTTGTTGTTTTTAACTTCTTGAGAAATATAGGTAACCCTCAGGGTTGAAGCATCACTTTTGCCAAAAGAAATAATATTTAACCCCTTTGACCTGTCCTTCCAATAATTAAAATAAGGAGAGTCAGATGGAAGAATAACAGACCCACCTTCATCTAAGGAGTCAATGATGTCACCTTTTTCTTTTGCTACACTATCTACATCAACTAGCCCTTCTAAATGTGAATTATGAGCATTTGTTATCAAAGCGACATGAGGTTTAACTTTCTGAGATAAATAGGATATTTCTCCCAAAGAGTTAGTGCCAATCTCAATAACTGAAAAGTCCTGCTTATCTAATTCTAGCAATGTAAGAGGTAAACCAATTTGATTATTTTTATTACCTAATGTCTTATGGGCAGCTTTATTTTTACTTAGAATTTGTGCAGTTAAATCTTTAGTTGTTGTTTTTCCATTACTGCCAGTCAAACAAATAATTTTTCCTAAATAATTATCTCTCTTAAAATCCGCTAACCTATTTAGAAAATCAAAAGTATCCTCTGTATAGATATAAGGTAATTTTGTTTCCATTTTGGAGCTTAAGACTATTGAAGATGCTCCTGCGCCTTCAGCTTGTTTTATAAAATCGTGCCCATCTAGATGTTTTCCTTTTAAGCACAAGAAGGTCTCTCCTGGTTTGAGGGTTCTTGTATCTATGCTTATTCCTTGGAAATCTAAAGTATCACCATGAAACTCTGATCCGGTTAATTTTGCTATTTCATGTAAATCAAGTGTCATCTAATTCTTCAAACTTCTTCTAAAAATTTCTCAACCTGAATAAAATCACTAAATTCCTTTTTTTTACCATTTACCTCTTGATATTCCTCATGTCCCTTTCCGGCAATTAAGAGAATATTCTTTTTCTTGTTTCCCATCATTTCCGTAAGGCAATAATCAATAGCTTTCTCCCTATCTAACTCTACTTTAATGTCATTATTGCTTTCTATGCCCTTCATAATATCTTCAATTATTAAACTAGGCTCTTCGCCCCTAGGATTATCATTAGTTAAAACAACCTTATCCGAATAAAGTTTAGAAACTTTACCCATCTCCATTCTCTTTAATTTATCCCTTTCACCTCCGCATCCAAATAGACACCACAAAGTAGACTCTCCTAAACTCCTCAGTTCCTTTAAAGCAAATTCTAATGCCTCTGGGGTATGGGCGTAATCAATAAAACAAAGATTATTATCATCTAGTTTAATTGGGCTCATTCTACCCTTAGAGAATTTAATAGCAGATGTAGAATATGCTAGTTCTTTTAATTCAAATCCTTCTAAAACTAGAGAGATTATTGAACATAAAGCATTTACAGCTAGGTATTTAGAATATGTATTAAGTTTAATTTCTTCGTTACCAAAAGGCGAAGAAACTTTTAGAACTATTTTCTTAAGGTCATCGCGAAAACAGGTATATAAAATATCTGCTTCTTGAAATTCGGAAACAGAGCATGCAACTGAATTACTAGCTTTCAATTCAGAATAAATATCCCTACCCAGATTGTTATCAATATTTATAACTGATTTCTTAGGTGAGCTATCAAAAAATAATTTCTTCTTTGACGCTGCATAATTCTCCATGGTTTTATGATAATCCAGGTGATCTTGAGAAAAGCTTGTAAAAATAGCTGTGTTAATTTCTAATCCATTTAATCTTCCTTGATCTAAACCATGGGATGAAGCCTCTAAAGCTGCATATTCCATTCCTATAGAGTTCATTAGGCTTAATTGCTTATTAATTTCTAATGAATTTGGTGTGGTTAATGATGGTTTAGTTTGAATATTAACTCCATCCAAACACCAGCCTATAGTGCTTAAATAACCGCATTTGGCTTCTTTCTGATTAAGCATCCCAGATAGAAACTCTACGGTTGAAGTTTTTCCGTTTGTTCCTGTGACTGCAATTAATTTTAATTTTTTTGAAGGGTTTTCATAAACATTAGAAATTATCTTCCCTAAATCACTTTTTAAAGAGTGCAGTCTGAATACTTTTTCTGTAGGTTCTAAAATGCTATCGGAAAGAACAGCCACGGCTCCCTTACTAAATGCTTCTTTTATGTAATTATTTCCATCTGTTTGAGATCCTTTGAAGGCCAAAAAGAGATCTCCTTCTTTTGTGTCTCGGCTATCTAAAGAGACACCTTTGATATCTTCCCATTGAGGAATAAAATCCTTAAGAGCTGTTTTATTAATCTTTTCCAATTAAATCCCCAGTTCTAATGTTCTCATGGA
The DNA here is from genome assembly GCA_902628375.1 of uncultured SAR86 cluster bacterium. Lineage (GTDB taxonomy): Bacteria > Pseudomonadota > Gammaproteobacteria > Magnimaribacterales > Magnimaribacteraceae > CACOMS01. The sequence goes on from CACOMS010000004.1 coordinate 60,017, forward strand.
TTTATTCATAATCTCTGAAAATGTAGGAGCAGCAACTTCTCCTCCTGAGTGTAACTCACCTTTCAATCCTCTCAAGACTACTACTATCAATAAAGATGGATCTCTTTCAACAGAATATCCAGAAAATGTTGCTGTATATTCTTTTTCACTTTTAACTATTCTTTCTGCAGTGCCCGTTTTTCCTGCTATAAGTAAGCCATTAACCCCCGCCTTTCTGCCAGTGCCATAACGTGCATTAACTGTCTCTAAGAGCATATCTTCTATTTTCAACGCAGTTCCTTCATCTAAAACTCTTTTTGGATTTTTTAGGCTAGATAAATCTTTGTCTAAATATAAATATAATTCCTTAAGCAAACCTCTATTTGCAAAAACTGAATAAGCCTGCGCAATATGTAAAGCAGAAATAGATAAACCATATCCATAACAAAAACTTACTTTATCTCTTTCACTGATAATTGAATATTTAGGCAAAAAACCTTGAGTAGCAGGAATAAGAATATTTGTTAAATCAGAATCTAAACCAAAATTAGAAAAATATTCGAACAAATAATCTTTATCATGTTGGTCGCATAACTTAACCATTGCTACGTTACTAGATCTTGAAATTACCTCATTTAGATTAAGAGAGCCAAAATCTCTAAAATCACTAGTTTTATATCCTCCATATTCGATCCACCCTGGAGATGTATTAACTAGCTCTGATTCCTTTATTAAACCTGATTCTAATATAGCTGACATAGCTAAAGGTTTCATAACTGAACCAGGCTCAAAGATATCTAAAGTAGATCTATTTCTAAATACACTTAAGTCACTTATATTCTTTCTATTATTTGGATTGAATGTAGGTAAATTAGTTAAGGATAAAATTTCTGATGTTCTAGGATCTATTATTACAACAGACCCAGAGATAGCTTTTGTTTTCTGAATTATTTTACTTAATTCTAAAAATGCTATTGACTGCAATCTGGAGTCAATTGTCAAATAAAGATCTCTTCCATCTACTGCTTCACTCCTCTTTCCGTCTAATTTTATGCCCTTAGGACCTCTTGAGCCTTCAAAAGAACCATCCTTGCCTTTAAGAAATTTATCAAAAACTAATTCTGTTCCTTGAATTCCATTTCTATCTGTATCTGTAAGACCTACAACATGAGAAAAAGCCTCTCCTTGTGGATAAGATCTCTTAAGTTTTTGTAAAATATGAGCTCCCTTTAACTTAATTTTCTTTAATGACTCTATCTCAAATTGGTCTAAATCTTTCTTAATGATGAAATATCTTGAACTTGCTAGATGAATTCTTTGAATTATCTTTTCTATGTCTAAATTTATAGCTTCTGATAAAAGAGAAAGGTTAGTTTTAGATGAATTAAACGAAAGTCTATCTATTTCTAAAGAGTATGTATTAATATCCAAAGCCAGAATTCTTCCATTTCTATCTAATATTTTTCCTCTTCTGGAAGGTATTTGATAAATTGATTTAATCTTTGAATAAGAACGTTCTTCTAAAAAAGAATCTTGAAAAGTCTTTATATAAATTAATCTTGAAAAAAGTAGAAGAAAACCTACTAATAAAATGATTATTAGAAAAAAGTTTCTTCCAGAATAAATATTTACTCTAGAAGACATTAATTCTCTAATCTAATTGTGTTCTAACAAAAGAAGGTATATTTAAAAATTCTCCGTCATCTTCATCTTTATCCTCTTGTGGTTTTGTAGAAACACTCTCAATTTTAGGAGAATTTTCCATCAAATTTCTAGCCGCATCGCTTAGAGGTAATGGTTGAGTAACATTTAGATCATTAAACTTACGTTCATTTAAAGAAGAAAGATTTTTAGTTGAAACTCCTAATCCAGTAGCAATTACTGTTACCACGAGTTCGTTACCCAAAGCTTCATTTATTACATTACCTGTAACAATGATTGCGTCATTAGCAGCAAAACTCTCTATGCAATCACCAACAGCTTGAATCTCACCTAAAGTAATATCTGGTCCTGCTGTGATATTAACCAAGACACCTTTGGCATCTTTTAAACTTATATCTTCAAGCAGCTTACTAGAAACTGCCTGCTCGGCAGCTATTCTTGCTCTATCCGGACCTGTAGAGCTGCCAGTCCCCATCATTGCTGTGCCTTTTTCCGACATAACAGTCCTTACATCCGCGAAATCTACATTAATTAGACCTGGACACATGATAATATCTGAAATTCCTCTAACTGCACCAGACAGAACATCGTTTGCTTGACTAAAAGCCTCTATCATACTGCAGTCTTGTCCCAGAACCTCTAATAGCTTCTGATTGGGGATAGTAATTAAAGAATCAACTTCCTCTACAAGCTCTTTAACACCTTCTTTAGCTATTTCCATTCTCTTTTTGCCTTCTAACTCGAAAGGTTTAGTTACGACAGCAACAGTCAATATACCTAATTCTTTAGAAACCTGAGCAACTATAGGCGCAGCACCTGTTCCGGTTCCACCCCCCATTCCGGCTGTTATAAATGCCATATCTGTTCCTTTAAGCATCTCTCTTATTCTGTCTCGATCTTCTAAAGCAGCTTCCCTTCCCACATTAGGATTAGCTCCTGCTCCCAGACCATTGGTTATTTCTTTACCTAAAGTAAATTTAGTTGAAGCTCCATTTTTATCTAAGGCTTGTTTATCTGTATTAATGGAAATAAATTCAGCTCCTTCAATACCTGCCTCAACCATATGGTTTACTGCATTTCCACCTCCACCACCAACTCCTATAACCTTGATAACTGCGTTACCGTGATTATCTTCTACTATGTCCCATTCACTCATTATCTCTCCCTCCCTAAATTAAAGATTTCTACCAAACCATCTGGAAACTCTATTGAAAATATTCTTATCTCTATGAATGTAATTCATGTGATCCTCTTGCTTTTGTTTTAATCCATACTCTAGTAGACCAACTGAAGTAGCATAAATTGGGTTATTAATAATCTCACTGAATCCTTCTGCAGAATTTGGAGTTCCTATTCTCACAGGTGTATGAAAAACTTCCTCTGCCAACTCCACTGCTCCCTCTATTTTAGATGCTCCCCCTGTTAGAACTATGCCAGCAGGAATAATAGAATCAAAACCACTTAAATTTAATTTCTGTTGCGTCATAGAGAATATTTCTACATATCTTCTTTCGAGTACATCAGCTAATGCTTGTCTAGATAACTCTCTTTCTGGCCTACCCCCCATTCCAGGAACCATCATAGTTTCATGAGGGCTAGTCAGAGAACTTACAGCACATCCATACATTTGTTTTATATCTTCAGCTTGATTGGGTGGAGTTCTTAAAGCTTGAGCTATGTCATTAGTAACATGATCTCCTGCAACTGGTATAACTTCGGTAAATGATATCGACCCTTCAGTAAATACTGCTATGTCAGTAGTTCCACAACCTATATCAATAAGACATACTCCCAATTCTCTTTCGTCACTCGTTAAAACTGAGTAACTTGAAGCTAGTTGCTCCAAGACAAAAGCTTCAACTTCTAAGCCGCAAGCCTTAACGCAGGTATGAATATTTTGAGAAGAATTTTCACTACAAGTAACAAGGTGTACTTTGGCTTCTAATCTAGAACCGGCCATACCAAGAGGTTCCTTTATACCGTCTTGCTTATCAATAATATAATCTCTTGGTAAAACGTGAAGAAGCTTTTGATCTGCTGGTATAGCCATAGCTTGCGCGGTTTCAATTACTCTATCAACGTCAGAGTATCTCACCTCACCATCTTTAATTGGAACCACACCTTCCGAATTTAATCCTTTGATGTGACTACCAGATATTCCTACATAACATGAACTAATATGACAGCCAGCCATTGTCTCTGCCTCTTGAATAGATTTCTTGATAGCTCTAGTTGTAGAATCAATATCAATTACAACTCCATTTTTAAGTCCTCTAGAAGGATGAGAACCAATTCCTATTATTTCAAGTGAATTCATATCATTAATTTCAGCGACAACTGCAACAACTTTAGAAGTACCTATATCTAAACCTACAAGCATTTCTTTATGGTTAACACTACTCATCTAATTTCCTCCTTTAGCTCAAAAAATAAACAGATATACCTTTCTTATACCTAAGGTCCATTTGTTTGATAAGATCAATTTTTCCTGAGATCAGCTCGAACGAGATAAATTCCTCGAGACGATCGAGCTGATCCCGGAAGTTCCTAAAATTCATTACAATCACAAGTTCATCATTAGTGGTAATTCGTAAAGTGTCATCTGAACTCAATTGAATAATGCTTATTCTCTTACTTAACCTATTCAATTGAGATTGAACCTGATGACTTACTTTTAAAAGATTTTCTTTTTCTTGAGAAGGCCCTTTCAAAGAAACAATCTCTAGCTTAATATTTACTTTTCCTGGGTTTATAAGATTACCGTCTTGAGTAAGATAAAATTCTTCATTTAAAACAGCTATTGGCTGATATTCTTTAACGTCTATCTTGATTGTTTCTGGATGACTAGTCTTCACTCTTACTTGCTTTACCCAAGAACTGTCATATAAATTTTGTAAGTCTTTTTTAAGAGCATTCTTGTTATCAAGGTTAATTAAGGACCTCGAAATAGTATCTATGTCTGTAAGATTTGGACTATTTTTGGAGAAATTGATCTGCTGATTATAAATACCATTAAAGTCAGAAGCTCTCTCGCATCCAAATAAAAATAGAATTGGGAAGATAAAAAAGGAAAGAAATTTATTCATGTATTTTTCCTTTTTTGTTAATGAAAATTAAATTTTTATTAGAAGGGGTTATCATATTTAACTTTCCAATTGCTATCTTTCTCAAAGTTAATTGACTTCGTTGCTCTTCTAACTCTTTTAATAATAAATCGGTTTCGAATTGTAGTTTTTCTTTAACCACATTTAAGCTTTCATTTTTTGCAAAATTTATTCTGTATTCATAAATATTTGAAATTAAATATAAGCTTAATAAGAAGTTAATTGAGACTAAAACAGCTATCATTTTATTTATTTGTTTATTTAACCAATTCAACATACCTTCTCTGCCACTCTCAAAATTGCACTTCTGCTTCTAGGATTTCTTTTAACCTCATCAAGAGAAGGTCTAATAGGTTTTTTTGAAACAAGCTTCAATGAAACTTCATCCTTCCTATCTTTTCCTTGAAAAAATCTTTTTACAATCCTATCTTCAATAGAATGAAAGCTAATAATTACTATTCTTCCTCCAATCTTTAGAACTCTTTCTGATTTAATTAATAGATTTTTCAGTTCTTGAACCTCTTCATTTATATGCATCCTGATAGCTCGAAAGATATTGGTAGCTGGATGTCTTTTTGTTCTTCTATGAGTACAAGAAATAATCAAATTTGCTAATTCCTTGGTTGAAGTGATTGCCTTTAATTTCCTTTGCTCAATAATCTTTTTTGAGATTATTCTAGAATTTCTCGCTTCTCCTAGTTCCCAGAAAACATTTTCTATCTCTTCTTTACTAGCAGTATTTATCCACTCTTCTGCTGTTGGTCCTTTTGTTTGATCCATTCTCATATCAAGAGAAAAATCCCCATTAAAACTAAACCCTCTTTCTTTTTCATCGAGCTGATAAGAAGAAATTCCTAAGTCAGCTATGATCCCGTTTAATTTATTAACCTGTTCAATCTCTCCAATGCTACTAAAACTAGATGTTTTAAAATCAAACCTACTATCCTTTTTTAATATCTTGCTAGCCTCTTGCATAGACAAAGGATCTCTATCTATAGCCAACAAAGTTCCTATAGAGCTAAGGTTTTCTAAAATTGCTTTAGTGTGGCCGCCCAATCCAAAGGTGCAATCTAAGTAGTTTCCGTTAGGGTCGACAATAAGGTTGTTAATAACTTCGCTTACCATAACAGCCTCATGCTCTCTTACATCCCTCAAAAGGGAATCTCCTCTAGATGCGGAGGTAAATCTTCTAAAGTATTACTCTTTTTAACCTCTTCTCCTTTTTGAATCTTCTCCCAATTCTTAAGATCCCAAATTTCAAACTTTTTTCCCATTCCTACAAAAGCTACTTGTTTTTTTGGTTTAAGATTAGCGTGATCTCTTAAAATCTGAGGAATTAGTAAGGTCATTCTTTCAGAGACAGAAAATTCGGTTTCATGAGCATTACCTAGAATCATCCATTGCATAGCTCGAACTTTATTATTTAGTCCTCCTAATGAAATAAATTTAGAAGAAATCTCTTTCCAAAGAGCCCCTGGGTATAATACTAAGGAAGGAAACTGAGGGTCCCTTGTAACAACTAGCGAGCCATTACAAGTAGCTTCAAAGAATTCCCTATATCTAGCAGGCAAAACTAACCTCCCCTTCGCGTCTAGGGTCAAAAAAGAGGAGCCATATACATTCTTTTCCATACAAAAATATTACTTTTGTCATAAATATGTAGAGGAAGAAGTTACACTTCTTCGCACTTTGGTACACTTTAGGTAGAAATGACCCCTTTTGTCAACCTAAAATTGCACTTTATTTGCTTATCAATCTAGGTCTAATACATAGGTTTTATATGGAATTGAGCTGATCTATAAGCCGGGTTCTGTCTAGGATAATCATTCATCTAGGCTAACTGTCGCCAATTAGCTCAAGCAACCTACCCGGGTTCAGTCTGGACTAACTATAGAACCTCTATTTGGTCTTGCTCCAGATGGGGTTTGCAATGCCTTAAATGTTACCATTTAAGCGGTACGCTCTTACCGTACCTTTTCACCCTTACCTTAAAAAAGGCGGTATATTTTCTGCTGCACTTTCCGTAAGCTCACGCTTCCCAGGTGTTACCTGGCATCTTGTCCGATGGAGCCCGGACTTTCCTCTCAAAAGAGCGATTATCTGATCAGCTCGCAATTATTATACCTAACCTCTATTTAGATAAAAAATCATAAAAATCCTTTTTGCCTCTTTTAAACATTTTAGCTGCTAGCTTTGAGGCTTCTTTTTTAGGTAAGAATTCAGAAATCATCTCAACAATCCTAATTTCTTCCAAACTGAGAGATTCTTCTTTTAATTTCTTTTCTTCAAGATTAGATAAAACTATGGCTATCTCACCCTTAACCATATTTTCATTAATTTTCATCACCTCAATCAATTCACTTGAGATTCCTCGATAATAACTTTCATACAATTTTGTCATTTCTCTGCAGATACATAACTCTCTAGTGGGCATGATTTTATTTAAACTTGAAAGGGTCTTAGCAAGATTTCTTGAGGTCTCAAAAAAAACAACTGTTTCATTCTTGCTTCCCAAAATTTTAAAAAACTCCTCTCTTTCTGAATCTTTTGACGGAGAAAATCCATAGAAAGAAAATTTATCTAGATTAAAACCGGATACAGTTAAAGCAGTAATGACTGCAGATGGGCCAGGACAGACCACTATTTCTGACCCTAAAGATACAACCTCTCTTACTAACAAAGATCCTGGATCGGAGATTAAAGGAGTTCCTGCATCAGAAACTAAAGCTAAATCTTTTCCAGAAGATAACTTTAAAATGATGTCCTTTAGCTTTTTCTTTTCGGAAAACTTATGGTACGAAATTAGTCTATTTTTAGTTTGAATTTGATAATGATTAAGTAATTTTTTAGTTACTCTTGTGTCTTCAACTAAACAAAAATCTGCTTCCTTTAAAGCGTCTAAACTCCTTTGACTTATATCTTTTAAGTTACCTATTGGAGTAGAAACTATATAAAGTTTCCCTAATCTAGTATTCTTGACCAAAATGAATCTCTATTTAAAAAATAAAACCATAACACATATTTTTCTTTTAATTCTCATTACAAGCTGTGGTACTTCAGGCTCTCTAAATGAACTTATAGAAAAAGAAGAAGAGATTTTCATAAAAAAAACCAATTTTAAATCCGGAATTAATCAATTTCCTAGTGAGATAAATATCATAATTACTAATAAGAACCAATCTCAAGAACAAATATTAGAAGGTATATTTGCAAATTATTTTTACTATAAAGAAAACAAAGGTTACTCGCCAAAGATAATTATCCAGTATATAAATCTTAATTCAGACAAATCTAACTGTGCTGTCGATTTAAAAAGTTCTAATTTCACCTTTCTAGTTGTAAGTGAAAAGGATTTTAGGATTCCTGTTAAATGTAGAAATCTTTTTCAGAGACTAAATGGAATTCAAATCTTAACTGGCGAAGCACAAAAAATTAATGGCACAAGACTCTATTCTTTTGAAGTAAAAGAAGGCAATAAAGAGATTATCATTGACCATGCTAGATTATCTAATAATAACGTTATTATATTGGATCAAAAGAAAGACAAAAACAAAATAGAAATAGAGAACTTATGGGTTTCTAGTGGGGGGAAAGTCTTAGAATCAGAGAAAATAGATTTACAAAATATTACTGAAATAATACCGAGGAACTTGTTCATAGATGAAAGTCAAAAAAGACAGAAAAAGTTAAGAAACCTTATAAGGACTAGCTTAGAAGCCACTCCTAGAAGCAGACAAGATGCAGACGCCCTTATTCTTTCTACTAGCCTGAGTAATGCCAGAAGCTTAAAACCTTCACTTGAATATAACTATGGAGAGAGAATCTCTGTTTACTTAATACCTACATGGAATAATGTTGAAGACTATAAAACCAAGGAATTAGACCTAGAAGGAACCGTTTTCATAGAAATGCCTTGGATAGCAGGACTAAATCCAGACTTCAAACTAAATCAAGGTATAAAAAGAAATAGAGACTTCGCAGTAGGCTATGACTCGTATGAAATTTTTCTTTTACTTAGTTCTAGAAAAAAAGTTAACTACCAGGGTTTAAGCGGAAGGATAACAACTTCACAGTCAATGATACTTAGGCAAGATATTTTAATTGAAGTAAAGGAAGGTGAAATATTACCAATAGGATACTAGTCTCTATCTAACTTACTTCTCGCATTTCTCTTTCTAACTCAGTAAGACTTTCAATAAAACTAGGCATAGTAAAAACTCTTTTCATGTAAAGATTAAGAGGCTTATGCTTTGCATCATTTGGTATTTCTATGCCGATACTTGGCAGTCTCCATAGCATAGGTGCTATGCAACAATCCACTAAGCTAAATTCATCATTCATAAAGAAAGGTTTTTCTTTTAATAAAGCGCATGAACTTACAACTAATGATTTAAGCTCTTGTCTAACTTTCTTTGCTTGTGCTTCTTTCAGATTACCATCTGCTAATTGATCAAATCTTGATCCCCAATCTAATTCAATTCTTTTTATATAAAGCCTTATATTTGCTCGTAAAACTGGATAAACAGGCAAAAGAGGTGGATGAGGAAACCTCTCATCTAAGTATTCCATTAATGTTACTGAATCGAACAAACAAACATCCCTATCTACTAAAACAGGCAAGGTTGCATAGGGACTAATTTCTAATATTTCTGGATCTATATTATCTTTTGATGACTCAATCATCTCAGATGAAATACCTTTTTCTGCTAAAACTATTCTCACTCGATGACAATAATGATCAGAGGGGTCCGAAAATAGAGCCATTGATGTTCTTTTGCTTAGTGAAATCATTTAATACCTCAAATAAATTAATGAACGTCTTTCTTAAATTCTCTATAAAGTAAATAACTTAAGACTAACAGTATAAGAAGATAAAGAATAACGTACTTTCCAATATATTCTCTTTTTTCTTTTATTGGGTCAGACATATAAGCGAGAAAGTTAGTAAGATCTACCATACTCTGGTCAAACTCCTCAGGCGAGAGTAACCCAGTGCCAGGAACAACTTCCAAGAAACCGCACTTCTCTTGAGTTAATATCTCACCAGTTAGAGGATCTTGTTTTAATCCTCCATTTTCAGCATACATTGGCACTTGCTTACAGACACTTCTTTGTTCCCCTTGTAAATCCAGGAGCACATTTGGCATACCTACATTCTCATAAACCTTATTATTTACACCTAAAGGTCTAGCTTCATCTGTATAAAAACTTTTAAGATAAGAATAAACCCAGTCAGCTCCATGAAGAGAAACTTCAAGAGTTAGATCTGGGGGTGGTGCTCCAAACCATGCTTTAGAATCCTTCTCTTGCATACTTATTTCCATGAGATCACCAATTTTTGCTTCTCCAAACATCAAATTCTTTTCAAAAATGTCGTAAGGTATCTCTAAATCATCAGCGACTCTTTTATATCTTCCATATTTTAATGAATGACATGCAAAGCAGTAGTTCATATAAAGTTTTGCTCCTCTTTGAAGAGAAGCTTTATTATTGGCATCTATTTCAACGTGCTCACATACTCCTTCTTGTAATCCGTCATCAGACAGGAGAGTTCCACATCCTGCTCCAGCAGAAAAGATAGGAAAGGAGAAGAAAATGGCAAATATAAGTAAGAACTTCTTCATTTTATAATTATCCTATCTGGAACTGGCTTGCACTTCTCATATTTTGTATAAAAAGGCATTAGTAAAAAATATGCAAAATATGTAAATGTGAAAATCTGAGCCAATAAAGTTCTCAAAGGACTAGAAGTAACCGACCCTAAGTAACCTAAAACAAAAAAGCTAATAACAAATACTGCTAGCCCTATTTTGCTATAAATACCCTTATATCTAATAGACTTAACAGGACTCTTATCTAACCAAGGATAAAGAGCCAAAATAACTATCGCAGCTCCAAAAACAACCAATCCAAGGAATTTAGCCGTAAAAGGTCCTATTGAAAAGGTTATTGCTCTTAACATTGCATAAAAGGGAGTGTAATACCAAGCAGGAACAATATGTTCAGGAGTCTTCAAGTTATTTGCTGGTTCATAGTTCACATATTCGATTACATACCCTCCTCCATCTGGGAAAAAGAATATAACAATGCAAAATAAAATGAGGAAAAAAACTATAGCGACGAGGTCTTTCAATACATCATATGGAAAGAAGGGAACACTATCTAAAGGCACACCATCTTCATCTTTGAATTTTTTTATGTCTATACCTTCTGGGTTGTTAGATCCAACTTCATGTAGAGCTAGTATGTGAACAGCAACAACTGCGATTAAAGCTAAAGGCAGAACAACAACATGGAAAGCAAATAATCTATTTAAAGTTATCCCTGATATTAAGTAGTCCCCTCTTATCCAAGTAAGCAAATCTTCTCCTACAACAGGAATTGCTCCTACCAATGAAAAAATAACCTGGGCAGCCCAGAAAGACATTTGACCCCATGGCAATACATATCCAGTAAAACCTTCAACTACAAGAATAAAATAAGTTAGCCAACCTAAAATCCATAGTAGCTCTCTAGGTTTTTGATAAGAGCCATAGAGAATGCCTCTAAACATATGTAAATATATTAATAGGAAGAATGCAGAGGCTCCTGTTGTATGCATGTATCTAATAATCCAACCTCCATCTACATCTCTCATTATGTACTGGATAGAAGCAAAAGCTCCTTCAGCTGTTGGTTCATAATTCATAAGTAACCAAATACCCGAAATTAGCTGTATAACTAAAACTACTACAAGTAATACTCCTGCTAAATACCAAAAGTTCTGTCCTATAGGAGCTGGATACTTACTTAAGTGCCTTTCCCAAGTTGCTGTTATAGGAAGACGATCATCAAACCAGGCTAATACTCTTTGAAACATCAGGCTTTAGCTCCATCTTGGCCAATTACAAGAATATCATCGCTTTCATAGTAATGAGGTGGAACAAGCATATTAGTTGGTGCTGGTACTCCAGAATAAACTCTGCCAGCTAAATCAAATTTAGAGCCATGACAAGGACAAAAGAACCCTCCCTGCCAATCATCATCAAAATCTGTGACTCCTATTTGAGGATAGAAAGTTGGTGCACAAGAAAGATGAGTGCAAACTGCTTCCAACACCACAACATCTGGTCTTATCGATCTATTTTCATTTTTTGCATAATCTGGCTGTTGATCTTGTTGTGAGTCTGGATCCGATAGTCTTTCTATATTCTGATTCAAAAGTTCGAGAGATTTATCAGTATGTCTTACAACATAGATGGGCTTTCCTCTCCACTCTATGACCATCATCTCTCCTTTTCTAAGTTTACTTATGTCTGCTTTAGATGGAGCTCCAGCTGCTTCAGCTTTAGCGCTTGGAGAGATAGAAGTAAGAAAAGGCACAGCAGCACCAACAACTGCTCCAGCACCTACTACCGAGGTCGCTGCAATTAAGAATTTTCTTCTCCCTGGATTAGAAGGATTCTTTGGCTGCATATTATCTCTTCGAGAATTGAGGCCTTTTTCTGGCCTTTCTTAAACCAACTTTCTTTCTTTCTACCTTTCTTGAATCTCTCGTCAAATAACCTTCTTTCTTAAGAGGGCCCTTTAGTTCTTCATCTAACTCTACTAAAGCTCTTGCTATGCCTAATTGAACAGCACCAGCTTGGCCAAAACTACCCCCTCCCTTAACAGTTGCTTTAATATCCACGCCATTCAACATGTCTACCTTTTCTAACGGTTGTTTAACTAACATTTGTGCTACTTCTCTAGGGAAATAATCTGAAAGCTCTTTCTGATTTACAGAAATATTCCCACTTCCCTTTGTCAAGAAAACTCTCGCTTTAGAGGTTTTTCTTCTTCCTACTGTTACTATTTGTTCCAAAATTATTCCTATAATTCGATTGGTTGAGGGTTTTGTGAACCGTGTGGATGAGCATCATCCTTATAAATTTTTAGTTTCTTTATAATCTGCTTACCTAATTTATTCTTTGGTAGCATTCCTTTCACTGCTGACTTAATAGCCTCCTGTGAAGAGTCTTCTAAAACTTCTCCTAAGCTCTTTTCTTTTATTCCACCAGGATAGCCCGTATGTCGATAATATTTCTTTTGATTCAACTTCTTACCAGTTACATTCACAAGATCAGAGTTAATAACAACTACATAATCTCCTAAATCAGCATTTGGTGAATACTCCGGCTTATGTTTGCCCCTTAACATATTAGCTATTTTAGTGGCTAAACGGCCTAAAGTTTTATCTTTGGCATCAATCAAAACCCAGCTCTGAGTTATATCTTCTTTTGTAAAACTTTGAGTATTCATAGAAATTACTTCACTATTTAAGTAAGCGCGCGCATTTTAATCTACTAGTAGGGTTTGATTCAACATGAACTTAAATAAAATTTAATAAAGTTTCATTGTTTTTCTATAAAAATTGTATGATTTAGGGCTCTGGAAGAGAAAAAGTGAACAAATATATTAATTATTTCTTATGTATTGCCCTAGGAGTAGGTATTGGATCTTTGTTTATCCTGGTATCCTTAAATAGTTCTAATTATGCTGAAAAAACTGAAGATATTGATTTAGCACCTTCTTCTTATAATTATGCTGTTAAAAAAGCATCTCCTGCAGTAGTAAGTATATACAGCGATAAAATTGTATCTCGCTATAATTCTTCCCCATTTTCTGACCGATTTAACTCCATATTTGGTAGGAATAATAAAAGAAGAATTGAGTCCAGTTTAGGTTCAGGTGTCATTTTTAGCTCAGATGGATATGTCTTAACTAATCAGCATGTTATAGGTGATTCTAGTTTGAACATAATTGTTGAGCTTGATGATGGAATTAAAGAAAACGCAACAATAATTGGAATCGATAAAGGAACTGACTTAGCGGTTCTTAAAATTAATTCCAATAAAGAATTAACCTCTATAGAAATTGGTGACTCTAATGAGCTAAAAATAGGTGATGTAGTTTTAGCTATAGGCAACCCTTATGGACTTGGACAATCAGTAAGCATGGGAATAGTTAGTGCTACCGGGAGGGAGTTTGATAATCCTTTCTCTGACTATATCCAAACTGATGCTTCTATAAATAGAGGCAACTCAGGAGGCGCTCTTATAGATACTGAAGGAAGACTGATTGGGATAAATACATTAATTAAAAGCACTTCTGGAGGATCAGAAGGCGTCGGGCTCTCTATCCCTTCTATAACAGTTCTTTCAATAGTTAATGACTTGATCCAGTACGGTGAAGTAAAAAGGGGCTGGCTTGGTTTTGGAATTGATAGACGTGAAGTAACAAGAGGAAATCTTGTTGTTAGTTCAATTGTTAAAGATGGTCCCGCAGATAAAGCTTCTTTAAAAATAGGAGATAAAATAGTGCAAATAAATGAAGAAAAAGGAACCTATAAGAACTTATATCAACAATTTGCTAGATCTAAACCTGGACTAAAAATTAATCTAACTGTCGATAGAAATTCAACTATTCTTGAAATTGAACTTGAAACGGAAGTGCTTCCCAAAAATTAATTAGCCTTTTAATTTCTTTAGTCTATACGAAGCAGATAGACTATGGGCTGATAAACCTTCAGCTTCAGAAAGAATGATTGTATCTTCAAGCAAATCATAATAATCATTTTTCATTTCTTCTTTATCTATAGTTACAGAAGTAGGATGAACTAAAAAGTCCTCAACACTTAACTGTGAGCTAAATCTTGCAGAACCAGAGGTTGGTAAAATATGTGAGGGACCCAGAGCATAATCTGAAATGGCATTTGCAGACTCTTCTCCGATAAGTACCGTACCAGCATATTTGAACTCATCTGCTATGGAGTTAGGGTCATTAAGTTTTATATGCAAGTGCTCGGGAGCTAATTGATTTGAAAATTCAATAGCTTCTTCAATTGACCCTAAATTTACAATAAACCCATTTGAGGACAAAGACTTCTTGATAATATCTTTTCTTTCTAATTTTTTTACTTCCGTCCCAATAATACTTTCAACCTCTTTCGAAAATTCTTGGTTTAAAGAAACTAAAATAGCGCACGCTTCTTCATCATGTTCAGCTTGTGCCATTAGATCTAAAGCTGTTGAATAAGGGTCTGTGTGCTTATCCCCCAATATCAATATTTCTGAGGGCCCAGCAATTAAATCAATTCCTACCGAACCATAAATCTGCCTTTTGGCTTCAGTAACATATTTATTTCCAGGACCAACTACTTTATCAACATTAGGTAGAGAATTATTCTTAAAAACAAAACCTGCAATTGCATGTACCCCTCCTAAACAGTAAACCTCTTCAATTCCAGCTAAATAAGCTGCTGCTAAAACTATTGGGTTTAATGACTTTTTTGAACTCGGTGAAGTTAAAATTATTTGATTGACTCCTGCTGCTTTTGCTGGGGCTGCAGCCATTAGGACAGTAGATGGATAAGAGGCCTTCCCTCCAGGAATATATATCAGAACATTTTCTACAGGTATATTTCTTCTAGTGATATTCTTTAACTTATTTTCTGGATGCAATAAACTTTTCTGAAAATCAAATATCCTTTTATAAGATCTTTTTAATGACTTATATATATCTTTATCGATTTTTTCTATCGAGCCTTCTATTTCTTTTGGATCAATTTTTAAATCATCAATAGAAGAGACATCGAGGCTGTCTAATTTTCTACAATAACTCTTAATTGCTTGATCTCCATTCAAAGAAACTTCATTGATAATTTGCTTTACTTGTTCAGTA
>CACOMS010000005.1 GCA_902628375.1 uncultured SAR86 cluster bacterium
AGTTTAGTAATACAAAAAAAGCATATAAATTAATCAAAGAAATAAATAGATATGACATAGAGGTCGTCATTTCTCTTCTCCTAACTTTTTAGCCTTTTTCTCTCCTGCTTCTATGGCAGAAACTATATTTTGAAAGATTTCTTTTTCTTGCATGTACATAATAGCCTCTTGAGTGACTCCACCTGGAGAAGTAACTTGATCTCTAAGAGCAGATAAAGACTCTTTGGAGTTTTTAGATAATTTTAAAGAACCTTCGATAAGCCTCTCTATGAGAGCTCTTTTTTCTTCGTCAGGTATTTCAAGACCTTCTGCAGCTTTAATTAAAGATTCAGCAAAATAAAACACATACGCTGGACCAGAGCCTATTAAAGAAGTGAATAAGTCGAATTTATTCTCTTGGAGCTTTAGAGTAGTTCCAACCGAATTAAAAATTGATTCAGCAATTAGTAAGTCATTTTCTTTAATTTCAGAATTACCACATAAGGCTGTTATTCCTGAATTAACTGAGGAGGGGGTATTTGGCATGGCTCTTATGACTCTGACTCCTTGAGGTAACAATTTTTCTATAGAATTTATTTTTATCCCAGTTGCTACAGATATTACTAAAGGAAAGCTTGCTTCCACCTCATTTTTAATTTCCTCTAAAACTACGGTCATTTTGTTAGGCTTAATGCCCAAAATTAATACCTCACTTGCTCCAGCTACATCTAAATTATTAGTTGAAGTATTTATTCCAAGTTCCTTTTCTAATTGATTTAGATCTTCTTTATTTGGAGAGCTTGTAAATAATGAGTCTTCTTTTTGACCTGTATTTATTAGCCCACGAATAATCGAAGAAGACATATTCCCGGCACCAATAAAGCCTATTTTCTTATTGATATGACTCATGTTCTTTCGCCAAACAATTTTGTTCCTATTCTAATCATATTAGAA
This sequence comes from uncultured SAR86 cluster bacterium, assembly GCA_902628375.1. GTDB lineage: Bacteria > Pseudomonadota > Gammaproteobacteria > Magnimaribacterales > Magnimaribacteraceae > CACOMS01. The sequence goes on from CACOMS010000005.1 coordinate 934, forward strand.
CCACAGAGAATCGCAGATTTATAATCATTGGACATCCCCATTGACAAAGTATCCAAAAATGGAAACTTCTGTTTTAGGTCATAGAAGTTTCTTTTCATTTTTTTAAAGCTTTCCACTTGATCTACCTCTTCTGTTTTTATTTTAGGGATAGTCATTAAACCTCTGATTCTTAGATTATTAAATTGCATCATACTGGATATAAGGTCTTCTGCTTCCTCGATTTTAATCCCTGACTTTGATTCTTCCTCATCTATGTTAATTTGTATACATACATTCAGCTTATCTAAACTTTCTGGCCTATATTGATTGAGTTTATCAGCTACTTTTATTCTTTCTACAGTATGAACCCAGTCGAACATAGAGGAAATCTGCTTACATTTATTGCTTTGGATGCTACCAATAAAATGCCAATTACAATTGGGTAGGGCTTCTATTTTTTTACTCGCTTCTTGTAGAAAGTTTTCTCCAAAGTCTTTTATTCCAGAATCTAGGGCTCTTTGAATTGTTTCTAAACTTTGATTTTTTGTTGCTCCTACAATAGTTATTTCATCAATATTTATTGCATTCTCATCTAAAAAGCTTTTTATTTCAGACAAAGTAGAATCAATTTTATTGGCTGGTTGATTCATAAGCCTACATAGATTCAGGTGCTTGTATTCCCAGAACCCCCAGACCATTTTTTATCACCTGACGTACGGAGTTAATCAATAATAGTTTAGATTGAAGCAAGTTTTCATCATCAGTAATTATTTTTTCATCGTTATAGTAACTATGAAAGATTGAAGCAAGATCTTTCAAGTAATAGCAGATTGTATGAGGTTCAAGTTTTGAAGCAGATCTCTCGATAATTTCTGGAAACATAGCAAGTTGTTTTTGAAGATCTATCTCCTTTTCACCAATCAGCAGATTAAGATTTTTCTTCGCTATATTAATATCTAATTTTTGATTCTTATTTAGTTTCTGCATTACGCTGCAGACCCTTGCATGAGCATACTGAATATAGAAAAGAGGATTATCTTTACTTTGTTCTTTTGCTAGATCTAGATCAAAGTCTAAATGCTGATCTCCTTTCCTATTGATATAAAAGAATCTGGCGGCATCAGAACCAACTTCTTCAATGAGATCTGCTAATTCGATGAACTCTCCGCCTCTTGTAGACATGGATACTTTTTCCCCTGATCTAAGTAAATTCGCAAATTGAATAAAAACTACTTCTAATTTTTTCTCATCTTGTTTTAAAGCAGAAACAGAAGCCTTAACTCTAGGCAAATATCCATGATGGTCAGAACCCCATATATTAATCACACGATCATACTTTCTTTCATATTTATCTAAATGGTAAGCAATGTCAGATGCAAAATAAGTAGGATCTTCATTGGCTCTTCTGACCACCCTGTCCTTATCATCGCCAAATTCTGTTGACTTGAACCAAATGGCTCCATCTTCTTCGTAAATGAAATTATTGTTTTGGAGAGTTTCTAAGGCTTGTTCTATTTTGCTATTTTTGCTTCCTTCTTTTTTATACAAGCTTGATTCATGAAACCAAGAGTTGTGATTAACACCAAATTCTTTTAGATCTAGCTTTATAACTGAAAGTATATTTTTTAAGGCAGAATCCTTAATAATCTTTAGGTTTTGAACTTCTTCATCTTTGATCCAACTTATAGTTTCATTTAATCCTTCTTCAGAATCTTTAGCCTTCTTAACTAATTCAAAGAATTCACTGCTTTGAGGTACTAACTTATTCTTTGATTTTACAAATATTTCTTTAGCTATCTCTTTGATGTAATCCCCTTGATAACAATCATCGGGATAATAAAGCTCTATATCATTTAGTTGTATATACCTTAATAAAACACTGACTGCCAGAATATCCATTTGCCTACCGTGGTCATTTACATAGTATTCCTCGTCAACAATATTTCCATTTGCTCTGAGCAGGCTCGCCAGGACTGATCCAAAAGCAGCCCCTCTTCCATGACCTATATGTAATGGTCCTGTAGGATTACTTGAAACATATTCAATTAAGATCTTTTCTTGATCTGTTTTTGTCTTAATACCGTATTTGTCACCCTCTAAAAAAATATCCTCTAAGACCTTAAAACGAGAGGTATTTGTAACGAAGAAATTTATAAAACCTGGTCCAGCTATTTCTAATTTCTCTATTCCTTCTATTCCTTTTAAGTTCTCGATAACATCTTTAGCTAAATCTATGGGGGTTAAAGATAGTTTTTTTGCGCAGACCATTGCCGCATTTGAAGAGAAGTCTCCAAAATCTTTATCTTTATTTTCTTTTATTTCTATTCTTATATCAGATAAATCAATATGACTCTTATTTCCAATTTTAATTAGAGTTTCTTTGAGCTTCTCAGCTAATTTATCCTTCATCTATTTAGGCTCTGCCTTGATATTCGCCATTTCTAGTATCTATAGTCACTATTTCACCTTCCGAAATAAATAAAGGCACTTTAATAATAGCTCCTGTAGAAAGAGTAGCGGGCTTGCTTCCTCCGCTTGCTGTATCTCCTTTCACTCCAGGGTCGGTTTTGGTTATTTCTAAGTTAACGAAAACAGGAGGAACAACAGATATGGGTTGCTGGTTCCATAGAATTACTTGGCAAATATCGCCTTCTGACAGCCAGTCTTTATTTGTCCCAATTAAATCTTGATTAATGGATATTTGTTCAAAATTTTCAGGATGCATGAAGACCCAACTATCTCCATCTAAATAAAGAAACTGCATCTCAAGCTCTTCTACATCTGCAGATTCAATAGACTCACCTACCTTACAAGTTTTCTCTCCAACTCTTCCGGTTAGCAAGTTTCTAAACTTGACCTTACTAAAAGCTTGACCTTTGCCTGGTTTAACAAAATCTTCTTCAATGATTTCGCATGGATCATTATCTATAATGATCTTCAAGCCAGGTTTAAAATCGCTAGTACTGTAATTAACCATTTTTATAATTTAAATAAAGTTTCGCCTAATTTTACAGGCTTAAGCTCTTCTAGGTAATCTGAGTTAAGATTTAATTTTCTTTCAAACAAAAGTATTACTGTTGATCCCATTTGAAAAAATGCAATTTCTTGTCCTTTTTCTACAACTTTAAGGTTTTTTTCTGGACCTAGCTTCCAAGAATCAATTATTTTATCAAAATCATTCAGTTTCTCGTTATACCAATAGGGAACAATATTACCTACTATAGCTGCACCAACATTAACTAGCATAAAGTTAAAATTTTTATTTTTTATCCCCATAAGAGTTCTTTCATTTATTGCATATAAATCCCTTACTGACCTCTGAGAGCTCTCATTAACACTAAAAAGAGATCCAGGTATATGTTCTGTTAAATAAACCTTTCCGTCAGATGGAGAATGGATTCTATGATAATCTTTAGGCGATAAATAAATTGTCAAAAAATATCCGTTATTAAATTTTTTGTACTCTGTTTCAGACCCAACTAAATCTTTTAACGAATAATCTATTCCTTTTGCTTGTATTAATCGACCTTCTTCTATTACTCCAAAACTTGATATAACCCCGTCGACTGGCGATCCTATTTCAAGCAAGTCTTCGTCAAAAGTTCTAGATTCTTCTTTGATCTTTCTTATAAAGAAGTCATTCAAACTTGAGTAGTCTTTGAGGTTTTTCTCTCTAGCTTCATTTAAGTTCGGTTCATATATCGAGTTGAATAGCCAAATAAGAGGATATCTTATTAGACTTAAATTTGAATGGGCTAAGAAAGCAACCATTTTGGTTATTTTCTTCATTGGAAGAAGTTTTAGTATTAAATGAGTCATTAAATTACTTCAGTTTAGGGAAAAGCATCCAAGAGGAAGATTTGTAGTCTTTGAATTGATTATATTTATTTTCCAGTCTAGTGTCTTCTTTAGGCAAGACTATCTTTAATAAAATTATTATTAAAACAAGAGGTCCATAGATACTCATGTAACCGTTCACGGAACCAATTGCCAACATGTAAATGGATAACCAAAAAATTACTTCTCCTAATGCATTGGGGTATCTACAAAAAGATCTAAGCTTTCCATTACAAATTAAATTATCTTTTTCATTCTTTAGTAGCTCCATATTTGAAATATATTGAATATAAATTCCAACTAAAGCTAAAGCAAAACCAAAAAGATCAGCTAGAGTAATCCAACTGGCTCCAGGCATGAAGTGTATAGAAAGTATTGGGGCTGCTACTACCAACTGGAATACATTCATTCTTAAAATAAAACCCAGTCCTCTTTCTTGCTCCCTTTGCATCTCTTGTTTCCTCTTTAATCTTCTGTTTATCTGTATAAAAACAATCAAAGACCACAAAAAAACTAAAGAAATACTCAAGATTTGTCTGAAGTGGAACTGTGGATAGGATATAAAGCTCAGAAAATAAGCCGAACAGCATATAAAAAAGAAACCTAATGGCCAAAGTTTCATTATCTGTCCAATTTTGTTGTATTTTTTTGCCCAAAGATAGAAATAGTAAGACATTGACATATAAAGAATGCTAATGATTAAAAATGTACCTGCTAAAGACATAATATTAATGAATATTTATAATTGCGTTGTCAGGGGATTCATTTTATAGTCTGGGCAGCCAGACGGGGAAATTTTAATCGCTGGCTTTATTTTTATAGAAAAATATTACGGAAATTTTAATTAAGGAGACACTTATGAAGCGTCTAAGCATCTTAACGGCCTTAGTAATGGGTACATTGCTAAGTTCGTCGATTGTTTTGGCTGATGCAATTCAGCCCTTATTGGATGTTGGAGAGGAGAGATCTAAAAACGAAAAAACATCCCAATCGAAAATTGACTCAATGGATGATGATACATCTTTGATAATTAATGAATTTAAGATTGTTAGCAAACAAATAGAAGGTTTGAGGGTTTATAACGCCCAAATGAGAAAGCAAATTGCACGACAAGAAGAAAGGCTTAAAGAGATTGATAAAACAATGAAAGAAGCTCAAGTAATGCAAAGGCAAATACCTCCATTTACAAGAAGAATGCTAGCAGGGGTAGAAAAGTCTATCGAATTAGACTTGCCTTTTCATTTAGCAGAAAGAAAGGAGAGGATAGCATTTGCTAAGGCAGCTATTGATAACCCTACTGTTTCTCCAGCAGAAGGCTTAAGGCAGGTACTTGAAGCCTTTAATGTAGAAATGGAATATGGAAGAAAATTAGATTCTTACAAAGACACCATCAAAATAGATGGACAGGATAGGGAAGTTAATATTCTAAGAGTAGGAAGAGTTGCTATGGTAGCTCAGACATCCGATCAATCGGAAACACTTGCTTATGATATTGAATCAGGAAGCTGGGTTAAATTGGATGGAAGCTATAAAAACCCAGCAACTAAAGGTATAAGGATTGCAAATAAACTAGCTACAGTAGATATGCTAGAACTTCCAATCCAAAATGCGGAGGATGGAAATGAATAAGCAATTTTGGTATTTATTACTTTTAACTCCACTTTTTCTTCTTCCTTTGAATGCAGAAGAGGAAGATGACATTCTTGAAGAGGAGGTAGTAGATGCGCCTTCTAATCCTCAAGAGCTACTTGAAGTGGTAAGAAGGGGTCAATTTGCAGATACACAAATGCAAAGAGATAGAGAAAATAAATTTCTAAGCGAGAAGAATAGACAAGCAAAACTTTTATCTGACGCTAAAGCAGAAAGAGCGAGACTTGAAAGAATTGCAGATCAGCTCGAAAAGAAATTCGAAGCAAACGAAGCTTTATTAGTTGTTGCAGAAGCTCAATTAAAAGAGAGGTTAGGATCTCTTAATGAGATATTCGGCCACATAGCTGGTTTAACAACAGAAGCTAGGAATATATTCGAACAATCTATTACAGCAGGTCAGTTTGGTAAGGAAAGAGAGGATTTCCTTAAAAACTTAGGCGCAAAAATGGCAGAAGGTATTCAACTTGCCACGATCGAAGAGCTTGAAAGACTCTGGTATGAACTTCAAAGAGAAATTACCGCTTCAGGGGAAGTTGTTAAGTTCAATACTGAAGTTATAACTACAGAAGGAACTACAGATTCTAGAGAAGTTGTAAGAGTAGGTGTATTTAATGCTGTTTCAGACGGTAAATACCTAAGCTATGCACAATCTAGAGGAATGTTTGAGGAGCTCCCATCGCAACCTGCTGGAAGGTATACAGGCACAGCCACAGAAGTGATGTCTGCCGATACTTTTCCTGTTCAATTTGCTGTTGATCCAACTGGACCTCAAGGCGGTTCTTATTTAGCTAGTCTAATTTCTATGCCTTCTTGGGGAGAAAGAACAGGTCAAGGTGGTCCAGTAGGCTATACAATTCTATACGTATTGGGATTAGGAGGAACGCTCTTATTCATCTGGAGACTAATCTCTCTTAGAGCTATTAGAGCTTCAATTGACGCTCAGTTAGAGAACAAAACTCTAAGTAATGACAATGCTTTAGGAAGAATTCTCAAGATTGCTGAAGATAATCCTAAAGCTGATACTGAAACGGTAGAGCTAAAAATGGCAGAACAGATATTAGCTGAAAGACCGGAAATAGAGAGATTGAACTGGCTTGTAAAATTGATTTCTGTCGTAGCTCCTTTGATGGGATTATTTGGAACAATCATTGGTATGATTGAGACTTTCCAGATGATCACATTATTTGGAACTGGAGATCCTAAAACAATGGCTAGTGGTATTTCTATAGCACTTGTTACAACATGGTTGGGTCTACTAGTTGCTATACCGATGTCATTTATGTCAGCTACTCTCAATAATTTTTCTAAAGGGATTTTAGAAACAATAGAAGAGCACTCTACTGGAATGGTAGCTGAAAGGGCAGAAGCAAAATAAGGAGAGAGTTTAGATTATGAATCTAATCTACAATGCCCAGGATGCTCTTTTTGAGTTCATGCAAAAAGGAGGAGATGTTCTATATCTAATAGCTCTCCTTGCCTTTTTCATGTGGCTGTTAATCTTTGAAAGGATCTGGTATTTCTACTTTATTTACAATAATGAGTTAAGAGAAGCTGTAGATAAATGGGAACCCAGACCTGATAAATCTTCATGGAACTCTAAAGCTATAAGAGGAATGTTGATTTCAAAGACCAGTTCAAGAATTAATGCAAACCTGCCCTTCATTAAATTGTGTGTAGGTGTAGCTCCTCTTTTTGGTCTTTTTGGGACAATTGCAGGAATGATGGAAGTTTTTCATTTACTTGCAATAACTGGGGGAGGAGATGCAAAGGCTATGGCAGGTGGTGTATCTAGATCAACTATACCTGCGATGGCTGGATTGGCGGTTGCTTTAACTGGAACATTTGCAAACCAATTCTTAACAAACAAAGCCAGAAGAGAAACTGAATTATTACAAGAACACTTAGTGTCTGAATAGGAAATATTATGAGAAGATCACCAATTAGCCAAGCAACAGAAGCAGAAGAAGAAATTAGTCTAACTCCAATGTTGGACGTTGTATTTATCTTGCTTATTTTCTTTATTGTTACTGCAAATTTCATCAAAGAACCAGGTCTAGAGGTTAACAGACCTGATGCTGAGACATCTACTATCCAGGAGAATGCTGCTATTTTGATTGCAATAGGTGCAAATGACGATATTTGGATAGACGGCAGAAGAGTAGACGTAAGACAGGTAAAAGCTAACGTTACGAAGCTTTTGGCAGATAACCCACAAGGCTCAGTAGTAGTTCAAGCAGATGAGAGGGCTACGGCTGATGCAATAATTAAAGTAATGGATCAAACCAGGGAAGCGGGTGTTTATGCCATCTCCTTAGCGTCGGAGCCTAAATTTTAGATGGGAACTTTTGCTCCTGAAAACCTTAAGAAGCTAGCTATAGCTTCTTCTGGCGCTTTAGTTGTAACGCTTACTATATTCTTAATTATGCAAGCTCTAATCGCAGTAGGAGACGTAGCTTTACAAGAGAAAGGAATCAAAATAGCAGATGTAACTATGCCTGAGAGAGAGTTAGAATTATTACAGGATATTGAAAGACCACAAGAAGAAGAGCCTCCACCAGAGAATATCCCTCCAGAATTTGATATGACCCCACCTGCAGATTTAGATAATGCTGCACCTAGACCAAAATTTGACTTTCAAGGAAGAAAGGCAGGAGTGTTTGCTGATGGTTCTTATGTACCTATATTTAAAGTTCCTCCAGTTTATCCTAGAAGAGCGCAAGAAAGAGGTATAGAGGGTTGTGTTCAGGTAGAGTTTACAGTTACAAAAGTTGGTTCTGTTAGAGATCCTATAGTTGTTTATTCACAACCTAATGGAATTTTTGATAGATCAGCCCTTAGAGCTGCAGCTAAGTTTAAATATAAACCTCAAATTAGAGATGGTGAAGCTATTGAGGTACCTGGCATTAATAATATGATCATCTTTAAAATTGAAGATCCGAATAAGCCAGCTGATTACATACCACCAGGATGCGAGTAGAGATATGATTAAAACAACCTTTATTAGATTTTTTACATTACTTATATTTTTTAGTTTATTACCCATAGCAGTTGAGAATAGTTTTCCAGAATTAGATGGTTATAACCTTCAGGCTGAAGAGAAAAAGAAGAAAAAGAGAAAAAGAGCAAAACTTCCTTCTAAAAAAGCTCAAAAAATTATGCAACAAGTTCAGCCTTTACTAGAGTCTGAGTCTTGGGACGAAGCCGAGATGATGATTTCTCAAATAGCCATGGGAGAGAAATTTTCTGGTACTGACAGAGGAGTGATGTATTTTTATTTAGGATATATCTACTTCTCTACTGAAGAATATGATCAGGCAATAGATTCTTATGTCGCTCTTATAAATGAAGAAGAAGCGGATTACAGACAACAAAACCAAGCAAGATATTCTTTAGCTCAGCTTGCTTATATTAAGGAAGATTATAGATCAGCAGTTAATTACTTATTAGCCTGGATTGACAATGAAGAGATGCCAAGTTCGCAAGCTTATTCTCTATTGGCTACTGCATACTATCAATTGCAAGAATATAGAAATGCAAAAACTAATATCGATGTAGCAATTTCAATGGCTGAGGATAAGGATATTCCTATTTTAGATGAGAACGGTGAGGAGACTGGAGAGTTCAAGAAAGGTGTGGCTAGAGAGAACGACTATCTTCTAAAGATGGCCATTTTCAATGAGTTAAAGCAAGAGCTGGACGTTCTTCCTATTTATGAAATATTAGTTCAGCACTATCCTAAAAAACAATATTGGGTTCAGTTATCTGGATTGTATGGTTCAAGAGATAGACAGATGGATCAGATGTCAGCACTTGAAGCTGCTTATGATGACGAATTATTAGATAAACAGAGAGAATTTGTTGCTTTATCACAACTTTTATTCATGTTCCAAAACCCCCATAAAGCAGCCCTTGTTATGACCGATGGATTTTCACAAGGAGTAATTAAAGAAGAGGAAAAAACTTTAAAAGCCCTTGCTCAATATTGGCATGCATCCAAAGAGCTAGAGAAAGCAAAGCCATATTATGAGAAAGCGGCAAAAGTATCAGAAAAAGGAGAAATATTTATATTTCTTGGTCAGGTACATTTTGGTTTAGATGAGTTTAAGAGTGCAGAAGCAGCTATAAAATCTGGTATTAATAAGGGTCAACTAAAAGATGAAGCTGGGGCTTACATGCTTTTAGGACAGGTTCAGTTTGAAAGACAAAATTGGGATGAAGCAATAAAAACCTTTAGAAAAACTATAGACGTTGCAGAAAACCAATATAGCGATAAGAAGAAGAAAGAAAAAGAAAAGAAAAAGAAACTTCAAGATCAGGCAAGAAAATGGATAACTTATACTGAAGGCGAAGAAGAAAGAGTAATCGCCCTTGAAATGAAAAGAAGAGATTTAGGCGTTTAATTTTTCCTTTTATATCTTACAAATTCGTAATTAATTATTTGGGAATCGTCTTTTTTGGCTTCCCTAGAAACCTCTAACCATTCAGACTCTTCCCATTTAGGGAAATAAGTATCTCCCTCTGTATCTAAATCAATTTCTGTGAGAAGCATCTCAGAAGCCATTTCTAAGAATTCCTTATAAATATATTCTCCTCCAATGACAAAGATTTCAGAAGAAAAACCCCTTCCTTCCTCGATGGCAACTTCTCTATTTGGGGCAATGATGACATCATCTATTTTTTCTTTAGACCTAGTCATAACTATATTTAGCCTATTTGGCAATGGCCTTCCTATAGACTCAAAAGTCTTTCTTCCCATAATAATTGCTTTGTTTGTTGTCTTTTCTTTAAAGTAATTGAGGTCCTCTTGAATGTTCCAAGGAATAGACCCTTCGCTACCTATAACTCTGCCTTTATCTAAAGCTGCAATAAGAATTATCTTCATTAAACAGCAACGGGTGCCGAAATATGTGGGTCTGGGTTGTATTCTTCTAGAGAAAAGTCTTCGTATTTCAGGTCAAATATATTGTCAGTGTCTTTTGTTATTTTCATAACTGGTAACTTCTTAGGCGTTCTGCTTAGTTGTTCTTCTACTTGTTCTAAATGGTTTAAGTACAGATGAGCATCGCCAAGAGTATGAACAAAATCTCCAGGCTTTAGACCGCATACCTTGGCTATCATCAGGACCAGTAAAGCATATGAGGCTATATTAAAAGGAACTCCTAAGAAGATATCAGCACTTCTCTGATAAAGCTGACAAGAAAGTTTTCCGTCTGCTACATAAAATTGAAATAGAGTATGACAAGGAGGTAAGGCCATGTCTTCGACTAGTGAGACATTCCAGGCACTTACTATAAGTCTTCTAGAGTCAGGGTTATTCTTAATCTGATCAATGACTTGTGATATCTGATCTATCGATTCCTTTTCATTAACTGGCCAAGATCTCCATTGAGATCCATAGACTGGACCTAATTCACCTCTTTCATCTGCCCACTCATCCCAAATACTGACACCATTTTCCTTTAGGTATTTTATGTTTGTTGACCCTTGGAGGAACCACAGTAGTTCGTGGATAATGGATTTTAAATGTACTTTTTTAGTTGTTAAAAGAGGGAACCCTTCTTCCAAGTCAAATCTCATTTGATGACCAAAAATACTTAAAGTTCCTGTTCCTGTTCTATCTTCTTTCTTAGTTCCGTTCTCCTTAACGAGCTTCATCAAATCAAGATATTGTTTCATTCCTTTTTTGTCCTTTTATAAGAATAGAATAATAACATGAGACCAATGAGAATCATCGGTATTGAAAGCATCTGTCCTCTTGTGAAGACCTCCAAGAAAGTAAAGCCTATATGATTATCTGGCTCTCTAAAAAATTCGGTTATGAATCTCAGAGAACCATAACCAATTAAGAAAATAGATGAAGTTGCCATAACAGGCCTGTCTTTTTTGGCATATAAATTAATGATCAAGAACAAAATAACTCCTTCTGCAAAGGCTTGATACAGTTGAGATGGGTGTCTAAGCAATCCTTCGGGGTCTGTTGGAAAAATCATACCCCAAGGCAATTCTGTTGGCCTTCCAAGAAGTTCAGCATTTATAAAATTCCCTATCCTTACAGATCCCAGACCAACAGGCATGGCTGGGGCTACAAAATCCATAATAGAAAAGAATTTAACTTTCCATTTTATTGAAAGAATAAAGCACGATATTAAAACACCTAATAAACCGCCATGAAAGGATAGGCCTCCTTGCCAAACATAAAATATAGAAATAGGATCTTCAATTAGTTGTTGTGATCCATAGAAAATCATATAGCCCAATCTTCCCCCAGCTATCGCTCCTAAAAGGCCCCAGAACATTAGATCCCCTGTTTGGTCTTTATCTATAGGTCCCTTTCTTCTATTTAGAAGTATATGTATCCCTAAGAAGGCAATTATCCATGTAATTGAGTACCAGTGGACTGGCCACCACCCTAAGAAAGGAATAGGTAGCTGAAAGGCTACTGGGTCTATATTTGGAAAAATCATTGAGGACTTCTAATGGAGTCAACCATTTTCATTACATCTTCAGGAGGTGGTTTTGTAAATGAAGAAACTGTTATAGCTAAAATTAAATTTAGTAACATCCCTAAAAAGCCAATGCCCTCTGGGGATATACCTAATAACCAGTAATCACTAGAATTAAGTTCAGGATTAATAAATTTAAAATAAATAATATAAGAGAGAGTAAAAATTAACCCAATCAACATCCCTGCAATAGCACCTTCTTTATTAAGTCTCTTATAAAAGATTCCCAAAAGAAGAACTGGAAATAAAGTTGAAGCAGCTAGACCAAAAGCAAAAGCAACTACTTGAGCTACAAATGCCAGATTCATAACCCCAATGGCACCTGCTAACCCTATAGCAGCAGCTGTTGCCAATCGGCTATATAGAAGTTCTTTTCTTTCACTGATTTGGGGCATAAAAGTCTTTTTCAGTAAATCATGTGAAACCGCAGCTGAAAGAGTAATCAATAGTCCCGCGGCCGTAGAAAGTGCTGCCGCTACTCCTCCTGCAGCAACTAGAGCTATAACCCAGAAGGGTAATTTTGCTATCTCAGGGTTGGCTAGAACAATAATATCTCTATCAATATACACCTCATTATCATTCTTATTATTGGGCGGATTAACCAAAAGTCTTTCCCCGTGAGAGCCTCTTTCTTGTCCTAAATACTTAGGTTTTGTATCTTCTAGAGCAGTTCCAGCTGAATATCTGATTTTTCCATCTTGGTTTTTGTCTTTCCAAGCTATAAGTCCTATTTCCTCCCAATTTTTAAACCATTGGGGAGAATTTACATAATCTACATCTTGTATGGAGTCGATTAAATTCATTCGAGCAAAGGCAGAGACTGCTGGAGCAGTTGTATAGAGTAAAGCTATAAAAATAAGAGCATATCCAGCTGACTTTCTAGCGTCCTTAAAAGAAGGCACTGTGAAGAATCTTACTATTACATGCGGCAACCCAGCAGTTCCAAACATTAGGGCTGCTGTAATACAAAAAATATCAATCATACTCTTAGTATTTTGGGTATAAGCTACAAATCCTAAATCGGTTGTTACTCTGTCTAGCTTTTCTAGTAAATACTCTGATCCATTAACCAGGGTATCTCCGAAACCCAATTGAGGTATAGGGTTATTTGTTACTATGATTGAGATATAAACGGCAGGCACTAAGTAGGCAAAAATTAGAACAGTATATTGAGCAACTTGGGTGTACGTTATTCCTTTCATGCCTCCCCATACAGCATATACAAAGACAATGGCCATACCTATGAATATGCCCATATTAATGTCGACCTCTAGAAATCTGGAAAAAACTATCCCGACGCCTCTCATTTGACCAGCTATATAGGTAAAAGAAATAAAAACCAGGCACAGTACAGCCACAACCCTTGCGGCATCTGAGTAATATCTTTCTCCTATAAATTCTGGGACAGTATATTTACCAAATTTTCTAAGGTAAGGAGCTAATAGCAGGGCTAATAGAACATATCCTCCTGTCCATCCCATCAAGTAAATTGCTCCGTCTTTACCCATAAACGCAATCAATCCTGCCATTGATAGGAATGAAGCTGCTGACATCCAGTCAGCTGCAGTTGCCATTCCATTGACTACTGGATTTACTCCTTTACCTGCTACATAAAATTCCGATGTAGAGCTAGCTCTGCTCTTGTAGGCAATCCATATATAAAGTGCAAAAGATAGGCCAACTAGAAGAAAGGTCCATTCTTGAACTGTCATTATTCTTCTTCCTTACTTTTTTTATATTTTTTATCTAATTTTTCCATTAGATAAACGTAGATAAAGATAATTACAACAAATGAATAAATGCTTCCTTGTTGAGAAAACCAGAATCCAAGTTTGAAACCACCAATTTGAAACTTATCCAGATAATCAGAAAATATAATTCCGAAACCAAAGGAAACTAAAAACCAAGCAAGAAGAAGCCAGAAAAGGATTTTAAGATTTGATTTCCAATAGTCATCCATAGTTAAGTCATCAATAGTCTTATACCCATTATCATAACTAACAAAGCAAAAGCCTTCCTTAATTTCTTCTGTTTGATTCTATGCGCAGCCTTTACTCCCACTTTTGCAGTCAAGAGGCTAGCAATCCCTACTAAGATCATCGCTGGAAAATAAACATAACCATAAGTATTCTCAGGCAATAAATGATTTCCTGAACCCACCAGCATATAAGAAATTGAACCTGATATGGCTATAGGAATACCGCAAGCAGCAGATGAACCTATAGATTGAGTCATTGAAAACCCTCTATGAAAGAAATAAGGCACTGAAAAAACTCCTCCTCCTATCCCAAATATTCCTGAAAGCCAACCTATACCTAAACCTACAGTTAAAGGACCAGCTACTGTTGTACTTGGGTTCTGTTTCGGAGGTGGAAATTGGAAGGCCATTTGAATGGAAACCAATATAAGAAATATGGCAATTAATGATCTTAGTGTTTCACTGCTTAATTGATCAGCAGTAATTGCTCCTAAAGCTGAGCCAATAAATATACTTGGACCTACTATTTTAATTAAGTCCCAAACAACAACTTTTCTCCTGTTATGGGAATACGTAGATGAGATAGAACTGAAAACAATTATTCCTAGAGAAGTTCCTATCACCATATGAGAAATTATTTCTTGTTCAAAGCCTAGGTAGCCGAAAGTAAAAAATAAAGCAGGAATTATTATAATTCCTCCTCCTATTCCAAAGAGTCCTGCTAGAATACCCGAAAAGGTTCCTAGAAATAAATAAAGAAAAATTTCTGTAATATCTACCACGAGAAGCAACTAATTCTATCATGTGTTTAATAGTATTTTCTTCATTAGAAGACATAAAGAATGAGTCTGAATACTCGTTTATCCTTCTTGCCAATAGAGATGAGTATTATGACAGGCCAACTAAGTCAATTCATTGGTGGAAAGAAGGATATCTGGCAGGGAAGGACTTAAAAGCAGGAGGAACTTGGTTGGGAGTTTCTGAGGATGGTAGATTTGCTGCAGTTACAAATTATAGAGAAGATCCAACAGTTAGAGAGAGCTCTAGAGGAGATTTGGTTAAAAATTTTTTGGAAAATCAAATCCTGGCAGAGGATTATTTGCAAACATTAAATAAGCAAGACTATGCAGGATTCAACCTTCTCCTAAGGGATTCAACAGGTATGCATTATCTTTCTAATAGAGGAGGTGATGGAACCCAGATTAATAATGGAGTTAATGCTCTAGGCAATAGAATCCTTAATTCCCCTACTAATAAAGTTAAAAATGTTAGAGATTCATTTAAGGAACTTTTACATTTCAATTTCACAAAAGAAGATCTTTTTAAGTTTATGCGTAAAGAGGAGGGCGATCTAACTAAAGTAGGAATGGATGAATTTATTCAAACGGAAGATCAAGAGCTTCCTTTTAGATTTATCAAGTCTGAATTTTATGGAACTAGGTGCACTACAGTTTATCTCATAAATAAAAATGGATCCCATCATGTTCTTGAGCAAGAATATAAAAAAGAAGGAGAACTAGGTGAGATTAGATCTTTTGAATTCAGACCAGCAGAAATTACTTCTTGATTTCAATATATTTAGGTAACAGCTCTATTAACAACTCTCTATAAACTTCTCTTTTAAAAGAAACTACTTCCCTCAGAGGATACCAGTAGGTGACCCATATAAAATCATCGAACTCTATGGGTAAATTTTTTAAAAGGTTTATATTTTTTTCATGTCCAGACTTAATTTCTGCTAAAAACCACTTTTGCCTCTGCCCAATAAATTTATTCTTTCCAATGAAATAATTATTTCTTCTTTCTTTTGGGACGTCATAAAAGAACCAACTTTTTGATTCCCAGATGAAGTTTAGATCCTGTTCTGCTAAACCAGTTTCTTCTTCTACCTCTCTTATGGCTGCCTCTATGGGCGATTCGTTTTCATCTATACCTCCTTGCGGAAATTGCCACCCATCGTGATTCTTTCTTCTACACCACATAAGATTTCCCTCAGTATTAATAATAATTATTCCTACATTGGGCCTATAGATTTCTTTTTGTTTAAACATTGAGTTCTTTTATTCTACAAAAGATTATAATTGACCAAAGCATTTTGATTATATGTCATTAGTCTTATTTGATCTCGACGACACTTTACTCTCAGCAGATACAGAGAGAGCTTGGGCAGAACATATGCTGACTTTATCTCTTGATATAGAAGAAGGCTTTTTAGATAAACTTGATTTATATACTCATCAATATAGAAAAGGTGAATTGGACATCAATGTTTATACTTCTTTCCTCCTTAAGCCCATTACTGGTCTCCACAAAGATGAACTAAAAAAACCAATAGAAGAATTCTGTAAAGAAACCTATATAAAGTATGAAGATAAAGTAACCAGGTCATTACTGGATGATCATGTTCAAGATACTTGTTTGTTGGTTTCTGGTACTTTATCTTTTTTAGTTGAGGAGATGTCCTCAATAATGCAACTGGAGCATAGTTTTGGAACTGAAGCTGAATTAGTTAAAGGTGTATTTACAGGAAAACGAACCGGAGCCCCTAACTTCTCAGAGCAAAAAGTTTTGAATGTAAAAAGATGGTTATCTTCTCAACAAGATCAGTTCGATCAAATCTATGCTTATTCAGACTCAATATATGATTTGCCTATGTTAGAGTTTGCTGACAATCCTGTTGCAGTTTGCCCTGATCAACGTTTAAGAAATATTGCCTTAGAAAGGAACTGGAAGATAATTGATAGGTAGCAATTAATCGAAATCCTTCATAGAAGGGCAGCTACACATTAAGTTTCTATCACCATATACATTATCAACCCTTCCAACAGGCGGCCAATATTTATTCTTTTTCAAATACTCAACAGGGTAAGCAGCTTCTAATCTACTATACGGATGCGTCCATTCATCTTCCGAGATATGTAGTGAAGTATGAGGAGCATTTTTTAGCATATTATTTTCCTTTGGAAGAGTTCCAGATTTTATTCTTTGAATTTCTTCCTTTATTGAAATCATAGCTTCACAAAACCTGTCTATCTCCTTTTTAGATTCACTCTCAGTTGGCTCTATCATTAGTGTTCCTGGAACTGGCCAAGACATAGTGGGCGCATGGAAGCCATAATCTATTAATCTTTTTGCTATGTCTTCTACTTCAATATCTAATTCCTTTAGATCTCTAACATCAAGGATGCATTCGTGAGCTACTAAACCATTAGATCCTTTATATAAAACTTGGTAATGGTCTTGAAGTCTCTTGGCAATATAATTGGCATTTAAAATGGCTATTTCAGAGGCCTTCTTTAGATGATCTGAGCCCATCATCCTTATATACATCCAGCTGATAGGGAGTATGCTAGCACTTCCCCAATTTGAGGCAGATACTGGACCGACGATAGAATCTTTTTCATGAAATCCTGGTAGAAAATCTTTTAAATGCTCTTTAACTCCGATCGGGCCAACCCCCGGACCTCCACCACCATGAGGTATACAGAAAGTTTTATGCAAGTTTAAGTGCGATACATCACCCCCGAACTCTCCTGGATAACAAATCCCTACCATGGCATTTAAATTTGCTCCATCTATATAAACCTGTCCGCCGTTTTTATGAATAATTTCGCAAACCTCTTTTACAGTATCTTCAAACACACCATGAGTAGAGGGATAGGTGATCATAATTGCAGCTAGCTGCTCTTTATTTTCTTCAGCCTTCTGCTTAAGATCTTGGATATCTATATTTCCTTCATCATCACATTCGACAGGAATGGGAATCATATTCACCATCTGAGCGGAAGCAGGGTTAGTTCCATGAGCTGATTTGGGTATTAGGCAAATATTCCTTTTTTCATCACCTCTTTGTTTATGATAAGCATCTATTGCAAGTAAACCGGCATACTCTCCTTGAGATCCTGCATTGGGTTGAAGAGAAACCGCCTCATACCCTGTAATAGATGATAGCCAATTTTCTAAGTCAGTTATTAATTTTAGATAGCCTTCGATTTGATTTTTTGGTGCATAAGGATGAATCTCTGAAAATTCTTTCCAGCTTACAGGTATCATTTCTGAAGTGGCATTCAATTTCATTGTGCACGAACCTAAAGGAATCATTGCTCTATCAAGAGCTATATCTTTATCACACAGCCTTCTTATGTACCTTAGCATTTCTGTTTCTGAGTGATAGCTATTGAAAACTTCATGGGTAAGGTATTCAGACTGCCTTATTAAATCTTCTTGTATAGAAATATTTACTTGATCTGACGTCTTGTTATTTTTTCCAAAAATTGATTTAAGGCTATCGATATCTGAATCTGAGGTGGTTTCATCAAAAGATATCCCTATATGATTTGAGTCTACTACTCTTAAGTTTATTTCCTCGCTTAATGTCTTATCGATTATTAGTTGTTGTTCCTTTTCTATTTTAATTACTAAGGTATCAAAGTAAGATTCATGTTTAATTATGTACCCTTGTGCTTCAAGAAAAGCTCCAAATTTTCTAGTCTTTAAGTTAACTTCAGTAGCTATTTCTTTTATTCCTTCAGGCCCATGGTAAACGGCATACATGCCAGCCATAATTGCTAGTAAAGCTTGTGCTGTACAGATATTACTTGTGGCCTTTTCCCGTCTAATATGCTGCTCTCGTGTTTGTAATGCTAATCGGTAAGCTATGCTGCCATGACTATCTAGGGAGGCTCCCACTATCCTGCCTGGAATAAAACGCTTATATTCTTCCCTGGTAGATATAAATGCTGCATGAGGCCCACCAAACCCCATTGGAACACCAAATCTTTGAGAGGATCCTACGGAAATATCTGCACCCATTTCACCTGGAGTTTTTATTATTGATAGTGCCAGAAGATCAGTAGCCACGACCGAAATACCCTTACCTTTGTGAGTATGGGCAATATGTTTAGAAAAGTCTTTAACTAAACCATCTGAGCCAGGGTTCTGAAATAATGATCCAAAAAATTCATTTTCAAAACATTGATCAGCATCTGCAATTTTTAATTGAATGTTTAGTGATTTTGCCCTAGTTTTAAGTACTTTAATGGTTTGGGAAAAACAATTTTTATCTACAAAAAAGATATTAGATTTTGATTTTGAAATTCGTTTACATAAAGTCATTGCTTCTGCAGCCGCAGTGGCTTCATCCAGTAAAGAGGCATTAGAGATCTCTAGATCAGTCAGATCAGTAACCATGGTCTGGAAATTAATTAACGCTTCTAGTCTTCCTTGTGATATTTCTGACTGGTAGGGAGTATATGATGTATACCAACCTGGATTTTCAAAGATATTTCTTAGAATAACACCTGGAGTTACTGTTCCATAATATCCTTGTCCAATATAACTCTTGTGTACTCTATTTTCTTTCGATATTTGTCTAAGTTCCTCTAAAGCTTGTGTCTCGGTAGTCCCATCATGCAAATTTAGTTTCTCTGACTTTATTCCTTTAGGCACTATATCTTCAATTAGTTCATCGAGCTCCTGATAACCAAGATAATTTAGAATCTTTTCAATATTCTGATCAGTAAGGCCTATATGTCTTTTTGAAAAAGAATTCTTTTGATTCATCTAATCTTATGATTCACAGCTATTTATATATTCTTCTTCATCTAGTAATGAATCCAATTCTTCAATATTGCTAGGAGAAAGTTGATAAAACCATCCATCATCATAAGGAGAGGAGTTTATGATTTCAGGGTTATCTTCTAGCTCTTCATTAATTGCTATGACTTCTCCAGAAAGGGGGGAGTTAATTTCTGAAGCAGCTTTAACAGACTCAACTATCGCTGCTTCATCTTCTGCCTCTATTTGTTGACCTATTTCAGGTAGTTCAACAAAAACAATATCTCCTAACTGATCTTGCGCAAAATCGCTTATCCCAACTTTGGCAGAACCATCATCTTGCATCTGCACCCATTCATGCGTGGTTAAAAATTTTCTTTTATTATTTATTTCATTCATTTTCTTAGAGATTTAAAAATTTTGGTTTAGTAATTTTAGCTCTTATTTTCTTTCCTCTAACTTGGGCATAGCAATAATCATTGTTATTCATAGACATTCTAGCTAAAGCTATAGGTTTTTTCAGCGTTGGAGAGTAACTTCCACTAGTAACTGTACCTTGATAGGAGCCATTTTCTTCAAAATGTATATTCTGGCCAGGTCTGACAATTATTTTTTCTTCAAATATTAGACCTTTCTGGATGCTATGACTTGCTTGTTTCTTTTTATCTATATAACTAGATTTTCCTATGAAATTTCTATTCATATCGTCAAGATCAACTGTCCAGTCCATATTGCACTCTAAGGGAGAAATTGTTTCATCCATTTCATTTCCATATAAGTTAAAACCAGCTTCAAGTCTTAATGTGTCTCTAGCACCCAAGCCTATGGGATATGCCCCTGCACTTAAAAGTTCTTCCCATAAGATTCTAGCTTCTTCTTCAGACAGAACAATTTCAACTCCTTTTTCGCCTGTATAGCCAGTTCTTGTAACAAGAGTTTGATCCATGCAGGTGCCAGAGAAAGGACGTTTATTTAAACCAGTTATAAATAAATCATTTTTTATTCTGGACAAGACTTCATCAGTTTTTGGCCCCTGTACAGACAAGATACTTAAATCTGGTCTTTCTTTCATAGACACATCCCAATTTATGAGATTTTCATTTATCCAACTCATGTCTTTATCTCTAGTTGCGCAGTTGACGATTAGTCTATATCCAAATTCCATTTTATAAACAATCAAATCATCCAATACATAACCCTTATCGTTAAGCATGGCTGAATAAAGCCCATCTGAGTTTTCTTTTAACTTTTCTATGTCATTGGAAAGTAGCCTTCTTAAGAAACTCTTTGATTGATCGCCAGAAAAATCAAGTATGGTCATATGGGAAACATCAAATATTCCGCATGTATTTCTTACTATTTCATGTTCTTTTATCTGAGAGCCATAGTGAATTGGCATTTCCCATCCGTGAAAATTAATCATCTTTGCGGAAGAGGCTAAATGCAGAGAGTGAAGGGCAGTTTTGTTACTCAATTGATCTTTATAAATTGTATATTCTACTTCTTTCTTTAATTTCTTCCTTAATTTTGTTTTAACTTATCCACTAAATCTGTGGATAAGTCTGTTAATGATTATTTAATCTTCTTTCCACCAACGCTCAAGAGCAATTGATCAAATATTGATCAATTAGATTTTAAAAAAATACCAGTTCGTCATGTTATGATTGTCGCCCAGAAAGGTTCCACCGCATGAGAAATTCATATAAAGAAATAGACTTAATAGAACTAGAGGTTCTTTATGAAAATCTAAAATCTAAGGGATTCTCTTTAGATTTAACAAGAGGAAAGCCTCATGAAGATCAACTTGATCTTTCCAGAAGTCTTAACGATCCTTTGGATAGCTTTCTCTACCAAGGCAAGGATGTAAGAAACTATGGAGAACTTCTGGGTTTATCGGGCTGTAGAGAAATTGGTTCCCAATTATTGGATTTTCCTGCAGATAATATAGTAGCAGGAAATAACAGCAGTCTTCTTTTAATGCATCAGTTACTTTCTTTCTTTTATATAGATGGAGGAGAAGAAACACCTTGGAATAAAAAAGATAGAGTATCCTTTTTATGTCCTAGCCCCGGATACGATAGACACTTTAGATTATGTGAGGAGTTCTCAATTAATATGATCCCAGTTTCTTTAACTGGAATTGGACCTGATATAGGTTCAATTAAGAAAGTTTTAGAAAAAGATGAATCTATAGAGGGAATTTGGTGCGTACCGAGACATTCAAACCCAACTGGAGACATATATTCAGATGAAATTACACTTCAGTTGTTAGATTTAGCTAAGAAGCATAATTTTAAAATATTTTGGGACAATGCTTACTCTGCTCATGATTTTGAAGAATCTCTAAATACGCCTAATATTTTTCAATTATCTAAAAATATACAAGCTGAAGATCATGTAATAGCTTTTGCTTCAACTTCTAAAATAACTTATGCAGGGGGAGGGGTCGGATTTGTTGGTATGAGTTCCAGGAATCTAGATAGATTCAGACCTTTCTATGCTTCAACAATTATTTCTCCTGATAAGGTAAATCAATTAAGGCATATTAATTTTTTTGAAAAGATCGACTTGAAGACGCATATGGCTTCACATGCAAATTTAATAAGACCTAAATTTGATCTTGTTGAGAAGGTTTTATCTCTTCAGCCCTACGGAGAATGGACTAAGCCTTCTGGGGGCTATTTTGTTTCTTATTCTTCCGCTCCCGGTCTTGCAAGAGAGATTGTAAACCTAGCTAAAGAAGCAGGCCTGAAATTAACTTCTGCCGGTGCAACTTATCCCTATGGAATAGATTCGGAGGACAGCAATATTAGAATTGCCCCAACTGCTTGCAATATGGAAGAGTTAGAATCAGCTTTGGAAATTTTAGTTGTTTGTATTTGTTTGGCAAATTTAAGAAAAAACTGATAATTAGTTTTTACTACCCTCTAATATCTGATAGGTGTTTCCAGTTAACTTTCCAAAAAAGGTCGAAACATCTGGGTGAGATACCGGTGTGTTGCTATCGTCAACCAATAGGTTTTGCTGAGAGACATAAGCAGAATAGAAAACTTCTTCATTCTCAGCAAAGACATGATAAAAGGGTTGATCCTTTTTTGGTCTTATTGCAGCTGGAATAGATTGATACCATTCTTCAGTATTATTAAATTCTGGATCAACATCATAAATAACACCCCTAAAATCTAGGTATTTATGCTTCACAACTTGCCCGATGGAGTATTCTGTTTCAACAATATTGGTCATTTCACTAATTCGTTTAGATCATTTGCTGTCTTTGTAAGTATATCTGAACTTATTTTTACTTTTTTTTCAACTAGCTTTTTACAAATTAAAAATTCTTTTGGGTTATTTATAGTTGTTACTGAAATAATAGTTTTATTACTCAAATAGAAAAGTGAAAATCCATCTGCATATTCTCTTTTAACTATTTCGTCATATTCTTCTGGCATGCCTACAATCTGGAGTTTCTGATTGTATTGATCTGACCAAAACCAAGGAATTACTTCATATTTTTCTTCTTGGCCCATAATATTAGCTGCGACAACTTTTGACTGCTCAAGTGCATTTTGCACTGACTCTAGCCTTACGTTTTTATTAAGAAATTTATTAGGATGATTAGTGCAATCACCGCAAGCAAAAATTGATTGATCCGAAGTTATACCTTTATCGTTTACTAAAATACCATTATTACAATCAAGACCAGCATTTTCTGCTAACTCCTGGTTCGGAATTATTCCAATACCTATTATTAGAATATCAGCAGGTATTAAACTGCCATCATCAAGCTTCACCCTTTCTATACAAGTTTCTCCTTGCAGTTTCTCTATATTTGATTGGAAGTAAAAATTTACCCCATTTGTTTTATGTAGATCTTCAAAATGCTCTGATATTTTTTTATCCACGGTTCTATTCATAGAACGATCAGCCATTTCAAATATAGAAACATTCATTCCAAGTTCACTCGCCACGGCTGCTACTTCTAATCCTATGTATCCAGCTCCTATGATAGAAAGATTTTTGCAGACACTCATTTGTTCTTTTATTTTTTCGACATCATCTATTGTTCTAAGGTAATAAACATTACCTAACTGTATTCCTTCTATTTCTAACTCTCTAGCTCTACTTCCTGTAGCTATTACAAGTTTTTCAAATTCAAATTCCTTTCCACATGAAGTTCTTACTTTTTTCTCTTCTCTATCAATTTCTTTAACTAGCGTATTTGGATAAAACTCAACCTCATTCTCTTCATAAAATTCTCTATTTTTCATATAAACCCTTTCTAAACCAACTTTTCCTTCTAAAAAAGATTTAGATAAAGGAGGTCTTTGATAGGGAGGGTGAGACTCTTCACCAATTAAAATAATTTTATTGGTACAACCAAGTTTTTTTAAAGTTGCCACACATTGTCCAGCAGCTTGACCAGCACCTATGATTACTATGTTGCTCACTTAATAAAAAACTCGATTTATTCCACAAATATTAATAAAGTTTACCCTTATTTTTAAACAATTAGAGGAAAATTATGATTGGAATCGTAGCTACGTTAAAAATTAAAGAAGGATCTGGAAGTGACTTTGAAGCAGTTGCAACTGAACTGGTAGAAAAAGTTAATGCAAATGAAGAAGGTGTTGTTTATTACGATCTATATAAACAAGATGAAACAACTTATGTCTTTTTAGAGAGGTATAAAGACCAAGAGGCACAAGAAGCTCACGGCAAGACTGACTACTTTAGAGAATTGGGTGCAAAGATGGGAGCTTTTATGGCAGGGGCACCAGACATAAAGGTTTTACAGTCCGTTTAGACTAAGGAAGATGAGGTTTAGCGAGATAATCTCTAGACCTCATTTCTTCTAGTCTGCTTACAGTTCTCTTAAACGGATCTTCCAGTCTTGATCCTTTGTAGATTTCTGCTATTAGTTTTTCAGAAGAAATTATCAGGTTTACATTTCTCTCATAACATTCATCAATTAGAGCTATAAATCTTCTTGCCTCATCATCTCTATTTTCTAGATTAGGTATGTCTGAAATTATTAAGGTATGAAACTCTTTAGTTAGTTCTATGTAATCCTTGCTACTTCTCGGCCCTCCACAGATATCAGAGAATCCAAACCAAGCAGTTCCTTCAGATAGCATTTCGACATTAATATCTCTTCCTAGTATAGAAATGTATGTCTTTTTAGAAATATTTCCTTGCGCTAATTCATAGAAATAAGATTTTAGAGTCTTAGTTGAGTCTTTAGAGTTCGATTGAAGGTAGATTTCCTTTTTCTCCAAGGACCTTAGTCTATAGTCTTGTAAACTGTTTAGCTCATAAACATGACAGTTTCTTTTAATTAGGTCTATTGCAGGTAGGAATCTAGCTCTATGCAATCCATCTTTATACAATTCATCCGGGTTTGTATTAGAAGTTGTAATAAGGACTATCTTCTTTTCAAACAGCTTTTCAAGAAATCTCCCCAAGATCATTGCATCACCAATATCTTCTACTAAAAATTCGTCGAAACACAAAACCTCACAGTTCTTAGAAATCTCATCAACTGCTTTATTAATAGGGTCTGATATATTAGAGAACCTGGATAGGTCATCATGAAGCTTTTGCATAAACCTATGAAAATGTAACCTTTCCTTTTTTTTACTTTGTATGCTTTCAAAAAATATATCCATCATTTGGGTTTTCCCTCTTCCAACTTTGCCATGTAGATAGAGCCCTTTTATTTGAGGATTTTTAAACCAAGATTTGGATCTTTTATCTATTTTTTTTTGAATCCCATCTAGAAGGTAAACCAATTCTCTCTGTTTAGAATCTAATAGTAGTTTGTTCTCCTTAATCAGAGATTCAAATATTTGTGATGGCTTCAATTTTTATTGGATAGGATTTTTCTTAAAAGTATGTACGGTTAAATCAGCTGGAGACCAATTTTCGGCACTATCACCCCAAAAATTTGAGTCTATCTTTACCCAAGATGAATCATTTAGTCCTCCCGCTTTGATGAGCTTAATGCCTTCCATGCCCTCTATCTTACTAATAAGAGGGGAACCGCATTTCTCGCAGAATCCTCTGCTAACTACAGCACCATCAGTGCCTGTAACAGAAAAATATTTAATTTCTCCATTAATAACGAGAGAGCTATCTTGAATCATTATTATTGTAGCTTTACCAGATCCAGTTGATTTACGACAATCAGTGCAGTGGCAGTGACTTGCAGATATGACTGCATTTGAATTGAATGAGTAGCTAATTTCTCCACATAAACATCCGCCTTCTCTATTCATTTTATTTCCCCCTTTTTATGCGTATAAATTTTTTTAAGTAATTACATTAAATTTTTCAGAAGTCAGCTTTTAGAAAAGAATAATTCTTTTTCAACAGCACTACAGATCTCATGTCCTAATGCAGAATGTATTTCCTGTATTAGGGCTGTATTATTATCAGGGACTATGAAACAGATATCACAAAGTTCGGACATCTTTCCTCCATCATTACCACTAAAGCCTAAACTTACAACTTTCTTTTCTTTAGCTGATTCAAGAGCGCAGACTATATTCTCAGAATTTCCACTAGTAGAATAAGCAAAAAATATATCTCCTTCTTTGGTAAGAGTTTCTATTTGTCTTTTAAATACTTCTTTGTACCCAAAGTCATTCGTCCATGCTGTAATAAATGAGCTATCTACCGTCAAGGCCATAGATTTTATACCAGGTCTAAAATTGTGATGACTCAATGTAGCTATATATTCTGCACTCATGTGTTGAGACTCTGCTGCGCTTCCTCCATTGCCTGCAAAAAACAGCATGCCTTCATTTTTTATAGATTCAGTAATTTTTTTAACTGCAGAATTAAAATCATCATTAAAATCATTTCCTATCTTATCTATAAGGTATCTTCTTTTTTCTAGAGCTTCAGAAAACATAACTTTTATTTTATTTTTAGTTTAGGAATTAGCATAGGGGTATTTTTTAGGTACTCTTGGTAGGCTTCATTATCTTTCCATTTTTTCTTAGCCCTGGCTTCTTGCATAGAAACCCCAGATATCTTAGTTAACAAAATAAAGACGAATACAGGCGATATAAGAGTGATAAGCTGTAAACCACTTAAAACTGGTAGAGACATTAGAGTTATTCCCAGCCATAGAGTTATTTCTCCAAAATAATTAGGATGTCTAGATCTCTTCCAAAGACCTTCATTTATGAAATTATTAGCATTGTCAGGATTAGATCTGAATCTAGATTTTTGATTATCAGCTATTACTTCTGTAACAAAACCTATAAGCCAAAGAGACAAACCAATAATGTCTAGGGGATGAGAAAAAAGGTCGACATTTTTTCCTGAAGTTATGGCTGCAAGACCAGCACACATAGTAACAAACACCCAAAGTCCACCTAATGTCCAAGTAAAAAGAAACCACCAGAATTTAGTTTTCATCACATTAAAGCGGTTATCTCTTCCTTCTCTTTTTACTCTCAGAAATAAGAATGAACCAAGTCTAATTGCCCAAATAGTAATCAAGGAGGCAATAATAATTGATCTAAGACTCAGGTCTGTTGAAAGAGCTACTAGATAGAGTGAAACAACACAAGTCATCACATAAGAGATTGACCCCATTAGATCAAAATAATGCTCTGTTTGTTTAATCATGGAAGGAATAAATACAATCCAATGAATAATGAAGGGTATGCATGCACAAAGGATGAATAAAGGATATCCATTAAGGACTAGTGACCCTACACTTCCAACATAACCAATAATTAGGCCAACTGAAAGAGTTGCAATAATAGATAAAATAGATGCTTTATTAGTCATTACACAAAGATATTTATTTTTTCTTCAACTACCCGTTCCAAATAAGGTGATGGAGTAAAATCTGGTCCAAATTTCTCTTCCATTTGCTTTAATCCCTCAAGTATTTTATCAAAACCAATCAAGCTGCCATAAAACATAGGCCCTCCCTCATAAATTGGCCAACCGTAACCATATACCCACACAACATCTATATCGCTTGCTCTGATAGCCATTCCTTCTTCTAATATCTTAAAGCCTTCATTAATCATTGGGTAAAGGCATCTTTCTAGAATTTCTTCTTTAGTAACATCTCTTAACCTTATTTGTCTTGTTTCAGCAAAATCTCGAATAATTTGTTCTACCTCAGGGTCCGGAGATTTATTTCTATTTTCATCATATAGGTAAAAACCTTTCCTTGATTTTTGACCTAATCTACCAGCCTCGCAGAGAAGATCTCTTAATGTCTCTCCTTTAGATGTTTCTTTATTCCATCCTATATCTAGTCCAGCTAGGTCAGACATGGCAAAAGGCCCCATAGGAAAACCAAAATCATATAAAGCATCGTCTATTTCCCAAGGCAAAGCACCTTCTAAAATAAGTTTATTAGCTTCTCTTTGTCGCTGAGCTAAAATCCTATTTCCCACAAACCCTGGACAAACTCCAACTACAGCAGCTATTTTATTTATTTTTTTAGCAATAGCTAAAGAACTAGCAACTACTGATTTAGATGTCTTTTCTCCTCTAACTATCTCAAGTAATCTCATTACATTAGCTGGACTAAAGAAATGAAGTCCAATTACATCTTCTGGTCTAGAAGTTTCCGCGGCTATTTCATTCACATTAAGAGCAGATGTATTTGAAGCTAAAATTGCACCTTCTTTAGCAATTGAATCAAGCTGCTTGAATATATCTTTTTTAAGATCCATATTTTCAAAAACTGCCTCAATAATTAGATCGCAGTCATTTAGTGAACCCAAGGAGGTTTGGCCATTTATCAGACCCATTCTTTTTTCTACATCATTTTCTGAGATTCTTCCTTTCCTTGCAGTATTTTCGTAGTTCCTTCTCATTACTGAGATTCCTCTTTCTAACCTTTCTTCATTCTGCTCGATAATGGTGACAGGTATCCCTACATTGGCAAAGTTCATAGATATACCGCCGCCCATAGTTCCTGCTCCAATCACACCAACTTTTTTTATTTCCTTAATGGACTCATCTTTTGAGATATCAGGAACTTTATTCGCTTGTCTTTCAGAGAAAAACGCATACCTTTGTGCTGCAGATTGACTTCCTGTCATTAATTTAGTGAAAAGCTCTCTCTCTACTTTTATTCCTTCATCAAAAGGTTTATTAACTGCTGCTTCAACACATTGAATATTATATTCTGGAGCTAAAAATCCCCTGGTTTTCCTGGCTATAGATTTTCTGAAATTAGAAAATAATTCTTCATTACCTCTATCTTTATTAATTTTCTCATCGTTATCTCTTACTTTTACTAATGGTCTTTTCTCATTGATTATTTGATTAGCAAAATTAACAGCATCTTCTAATAGAGAATCTTCATTTGCTATTTCATCAACTAGGCCCATTTCAAGGCATTGATTTGCTGGAATATGGGCTCCAGAAGTCATCATTTCCATAGCCTTTTGAGCTCCAACTATACGAGGTAATCTTTGAGTACCTCCTGCGCCTGGTAAGAGTCCCAAATTTACTTCAGGAAGACCACACTTTGAAGAGGGAACAGCAATTCTGTAATGACAAGTAAGTGCAACTTCTAATCCGCCCCCTAGAGCAGTACCATGTATAGCTGAAACTATAGGTTTAGGTGAGCTTTCAATCATATCTTGTACTTCATAAAGTGAAGGACCTTTTGGTTCTTGACCAAATTCCGAAATATCTGCTCCTGCTATAAAAGTTCTTCCTTCACAAATAATTACAATTGCTTCAACTTCTTCATTTTCAATTGCAGATTTAACGCCAATATGAAGACCTTCTCTCACATTAGCTGATAATGCATTAACTGGAGGTGAGTTTAATGTTAAAACTGCTATTCTAGAGTCCACATCTAGATTTGTTACTTCATTTAATGAAGGCATATTTACTCCCTAAATTATTAAACAGAAACATACTCTAGCCTAAGACTGAGATTAATGGAATCTACTAGATTAAATTTGAACTTTGTCTCCTGCAGAACTAAAAACCTTTATGTCCAAGTCTTCAAAATTCATTGGATTCAGTCTCTTTATTTTCAGTAATCTACTAACAAGTCCTTTTGTTAAGTATGGTTTTGTGCCGGTTAACATCAGTTTTTTTGATTTCAAGGTATCTACTGTTTTTAAGGCTCGTGACTCGTTCATTGACAGCTCTAATAATCCTAAAAATTTAACTGATTCAGCAGTTATTATTGCAACATCACTTTGAATCCTATTCTTTTTTAATTGTTTTAAATCCACATTATGTCCTTCATGGTATACAGATTTACCATCTTCATTAGAGATTAATAAAGAGAACGCAGATCTGTTATAAGGAAATCCTGCAGGAAATGAAGAAAAGGTAAATGGACCTATCTCATTTATGTCTTCTATTTGCTTAAAGGGGTTATTAATATTTCGCTTTTTTAATATCTTTCTTACATTTTTTGTGGAGTAAATGATTTTATCTGTCCCAAGTTGCTCTAAAGAGGGAACATGAAGGTGATCTGCAAAGGGTGCAGTTATTATTATGGCTTTTACTTTTTCTATTTCTTCTTCTTTAAGAGAGTGTGATCCGTATCTTTTTCTTTGCAAAAAAAATGAAGAGTAAGGGTTAAGTTTATTATCTAACCATGGATCAATGAGAATTCCATAGTCAAATTCTTCAATGTACCAGCTTTGATAGTCATCAGCTTTTTTAACCAACATAACTACTAAACTTTAATTTCTACCTCTGTTTTTCCATAAAATATTAAGTTTGCTATCTTTGATAATATTTTCCTAACAAATCGAGATTTGCTAATAGTTCTAATATTTTTAATCAAAAAGGTTGTAGTAGTGGATTGTTTTCTAACTATAGTGGTCGGTCTTTTTTGAAAATCTTGTACTGCGATGACCTCAGGAAGTCTTTCTTTTTCTATTTCAAGAAAAGCATCATCGATAGCTTTATTAGAATGATCTTTTTTTAATAGAGGTACTAAATGATTCGCTGCTACTATTGCATCTCTTAAAGCAATATTTATGCCTTGCCCTCCCACCGGATTCATCATGTGTGCAGCATCACCCAAAAGTAAAACTCCATTTTTATTCCAGGATTTACACCTATCTATTCCTACGTCTAAAACAAATTTATTTGAAATATTACCCTTACTTTTCTCTAAATGATCAAATAATTCTGGAGGACAAGTTTTTTGAATCTCAGAAATCCAAGCCTCCTCTCCTTGTTTATTTAATTCCTTATAAGAACCCTTGGCAATGATCCAGCCAATCTGCAATTTATCGTCATAACAAGCAGGGCAAACCATCAAGCCATTTGGAACAATATTTGCAAATGCAGTACCTCTTTTTAAGAAATCATGAGGGTAGGGAATCTTAAACCAAATAATATCTATTATCTGTTTATAATCCTTTATTTCAAAATTAAGCCTTCTTCTTAAGGTTGATGATCTTCCATCACATCCTATTATGACTTTAGCTCGTATATTAAATTCTTGATTATTATTTACAAGACAAAGACCATTAACTCTTCCTTCCTGATAGGTTACATCTTTAACTCGATGTCCTCTATAAAATCCAAAGTTTTCATACTTTTGGCATTGTTGAATCATATACTCCAAAAGAGCTGGCTGCGACACCCATATTAACCCGTCTTCGAATCCAGGAGGATCTGGGTCTATAAGATGCTTGCCTCGATAATATACAGTAATTCTGCGATTTACCTCCATTGGTATTTCCATCTTCTTAAGATCAAAGCCTATATCCTTTAGTGCTTGATAGCCAGTTGGCATAATTCCTTCACCTCTGAATTCTTTAGAAAAATCAGATTGTCTTTCTACTAGAGCAGTTTTAATTCCTCTAGATGCAAAGATATTTGCAAGTGCTGCTCCTGCTGGCCCAGCGCCACAAATTGCTACATCATATACTTTTGGTGACATCAACTAGACCCATCAACAAGCTCTTTAGGACTAACAAAATTATCGTATTTAGATTTCTCACCAAATAACTCTTCAGGCGAAACAAGCTCTAAGTTATCTTTCTCATTAGGTGAGCTAAAATAACCTAAAACATATCCTGCTCTTGAGTAACCCATTAATGATCTTAGCTTCGGATCCAAATTTTTTGCTATTTCTGTAGGACAAGATAAATACTGGTTTTCTTGTTGTCTTAGCCAACTTAAAGAGTAATGTATAAATGCACCTAGCCTAGGTGAATTTGTTTGATTCATTCCTCCTCCATGCAGTACAGTACCTGTATATAAGAGAACTGATCCAGGATTCATTTCAGCATAGGATATTTCTTCTTGAAGAGGCTCTCTGCCTTTATCCCAAGTATGAGAACCTGGCACAACTTGAGTAGCTCCATTTTCTTTTGTAAATTCAGATACTGCCCAAACACAGCCTAGTAAAGGCTCTATTTTTCTTGGAATGAATCCTCCATACATGCCCCTATCTCTATGTAGTATTTGAGGTTTCTCATCTGGCCCAATACTAACTGCTTGAGTCAAGTTTATTTGATAGTCATCACAAAATGGGCCTAAAAATCCATCCAAGACTTTTTTGATTAGAGGATTCATGGCCAATTCCCTAATGGAAGGAGATCTAGCTATTAAAGCACCTATTCTTTGGGTCTTTAACCCTGAAAATTCACTTTTACCGCTTTTAGTCTTTTCAAAATAAGGTTTTAACTCACTATCAATTGCTTTTATGAGATTTTTTGAAACAAGATTATCAATTATTACAACTGCATGAATCTTTAGCGCCTCTAAAACTTCTTTTTCTGAGCAAGTGCTATTCAAATGCTTGATACTCACATGTCTAAGTTTATCTTAAATATTCTTGCTTTAGTTAATGTTTCAATTAAACTTCTCAACTAAAGGCTGGATGGCAGAGTGGTTATGCAGAGGCCTGCAAAGCCTTGTACGCCGGTTCGATTCCGGCTTCAGCCTCAGAAATTACTCTTTAGTGATGTATCAAGAAGAAATTAGTCAAAACAATCAAATAAGAATAGGGAATTTATTTAGATTGCTTCTAATGCAAACAAAATTAATTGTTTTTTCGGTTGGAATTGTTTTTATTATTTGGCTTTTATATTTCATATTCTCAGAAAGAACATACGCAGTAAGGAGTGTTCTTCAAGTAGAGCCTTCCATTCAAGGACAAGAAGTAACAAATCTGGTTAATATCTCAAATTCTGGTTCTGTCAATTTAAACCAACAAACTATTCTTTATAAAACTAGAACCAATATTTTAACTTTAATAGAAACTTTAAACCTAAATATAGGCATAAAAGATATTAATGATGAATTTCTTAAAATTAATTCAGATTCATTTAAATTAGAAATAAAAGAAATTAAAAGTGGTGAAAGAGTTCAATTAAACCTTATTTTAGAAAAGGATCATTTTAATTTAAGTGATTTAAATAAAAATCCTATTTTATCTAATATTCCATATGACAAAGCATATGAAGACGAAGAGATCTCCATTTTTATAAAAGATAATTCGTTTGATAAGACTAAAGAATATCAGATATCTTATAGACAAAAAGAGGATTTAGTTAATTCTTATAAGAGTAGACTCTCGGTATCTAATATAGAGTCAAATAGAGGTTTTTATTCCCCAGGCGGAGGTCTAATGATGGTCTCTTTTATTACAGCTGATACAGAACGAGGACTTAGAATAGTAGATGAAGCAAATAAAATATTCATAGAAAGAGGTTTAAAAAATAAATCAGAGAAAGCTAGTTTGGCCATAGAATTTATAGACGAACGCCTCTCGAATATGGAGAATCTTTTAGTTCTTGAAAAAGAGAGATTGAATCAATTTCAAATGAGAAATATTACAGTTGATGTAGATTTAGAAATAAAAGAAGTTCTTCAAAGCTTAACTAATATTCAGGAAAAATTAACAGTCCTTGAGCTA
This sequence comes from uncultured SAR86 cluster bacterium, assembly GCA_902628375.1. Taxonomy (GTDB): domain Bacteria; phylum Pseudomonadota; class Gammaproteobacteria; order Magnimaribacterales; family Magnimaribacteraceae; genus CACOMS01. The sequence continues at coordinate 34,328 of CACOMS010000005.1, forward strand.
GAAGAAGCCAAAACAAGAACTTCTTATACTGCTGAAAACCCTCTGTATTCTAATATTTTATCGCAAAAAAATGTTCTCCTAGAAGAAAAAACATTAATTGAAGAGAAAATAAAAGAAATGCCCATTGCAAATCAAGAGTACATAGATTTGTATAGGAATTTAGAGGTAACTCAAGGTCTTTACAATGAGCTCCTTAATAAGAAATTAAATTACTCTATTCTTGAAGCTAGCACTTTAGGGAATGTGAGGGTGATCGATGATGCTTATGTCTCTTCTAGAGTATCGCCTAGACTATCTAGAGGAGTAATCTTTTTATTCTTTGCAGGAATCTTTTCATGTTTATTAGCTCTCATAAGAGGGTTATATTTTTCTCCCATTACTAATCCAGCTGAAATAAGTGATAGTGGAATTCATGAACCTCTAGTTGGCATAATGCCATCTTCACAAGACTTTGAAACAGACAAGAACTTTATTCAATCACTAGAGTCACTTGTTGTAAATACGAGGTTATTAGCTAAAGACAAGGGAACAGAAGGGAAGAGTAAAATTATTCTAATTACAAGTGCCTCCGCGTCAAACGGAAAATCATTGACTTCAAGAATGCTTGCAAGGGGACTTGCTGACTTAGGCCATAAAACCCTGCTAATAGATGGAGACCTAAAACAAGGAGATCAACATAAAGCTTTTGAAATTAAAACTATAACTCAAGATGAAATTCTAAAAATCAAAGAATTAAAAGATCTTGAGAGTTATTTTATTCAAGACGATCTATGTGTTCTTCCAAGGCTATCAAGACTAAAAAGCTCCTTTAAATGGTTAGATAGTTCAATCTTTCAAGATTTCCTAGAGAATCTAGCTCTGCCTAATTTCGAATACATTATTATAGATACAGCACCTCTATTGTCAGTCTCTGACACCTCACTTCTTATAAACAAATCTGATGTAAACTTTATGGTGGTTAGACATGACCTAACTAGGATAAACGAATTAAAACAGTCAATTGATATAGTTAATCAGTTAGGTTCAGCATTTGATGGTTACATTTACAATGATTATAAGAGACCGTCAGGTTATTATGGTTATTATCAATATTATGGAAATTATTCTTATCAATACTATGCAGATAAATACTTATATACATCCTATGATTACAAAAATGAATAAGATCTTTTCATTCTCAGTTTTGGTTTTTCTAGCTTCTTGTTCCCTTTCTCCTGGAATGAATATGGAATCAGATGCAAGTTGGATTTCTCCAAAGAATGATTTTGTATTAGTTGGAAAGGAAGAAAAAAAGAAAATATTCATAAAGGAATTAACATTTGAAACTATTAAAGATAATTCTTATATTAAAACGCCTTATAAGATAGGAATTGGGGATAAGCTCAGTGTAGTAGTTTGGGGCCTTCCTGAAGTATTCCCCATGGTAAACATGACATCTGACCAGGCTCTAAGAGTTGTAAATACTGATGGAACAATATTTTTCCCATACGCAGGCTCTGTAAAAGCTTTAGGACTAACACAGGTAGAGTTAAGGGACAGACTAACGGATAAACTTTCTAAAAACTTTAAAGACCCACAATTAGATGTTTCCATAGCAAGATTTGAGTCTCAGAGAGTTTACTTAATAGGCGAAGTTACTAGCCCACAAAAGCTCAATATAACTGAAACACCTCTTTCTTTAGCTGATGCCTTGGGTCAAGTTAGAGGCCTAAATACAAACACTTCAGCTGCTGATCAAGTTTTTGTTATAAGGCAAGCAGCAAAAAATAAATCTAACGAAGCACAGATCTTTAGAGCAGATTTATCTAATCCAGCTTATCTATTACTTGCAGGAGAATTCTACTTAGCTCCACAAGATATTATCTACGTAAATGCTAAAGGTACCACAAGGTGGAATAGAGTTATTTCGCAGTTCTTTCCTTTTTCTAGCTTCCTGAATAGTTTGGATAATTTAGCTAATGACTAAGAGGAAGAGATGTTATTCTCTAAAGTAAAAACTGAACTAAAACCTTCTATAAACATTATTTGCATGGCAAATTATTGCAGAAGTCCAGTAACAGAATATTTATTAAAAAAAGAATTAAAGGGTAAAATAGAAATATCTTCTTCTGGTCTAAATCCCTTTCCGAATGCAGATATGGATCCTAGATCAAGGAAGTTTCTAGAAGAAAAGGGTATAGAAGCTGGAATTCATACTCCTAGGAAGACAGATATTGCTTTGATAAATAACTCTTCACTAATCCTAGCATTAGATGTATTTGTTCTTACGGAATTAAATCATCTTTTTAAAAAGCATACCAATAAAATAAGACTACTATCCTTTTTAGAACCAAAACTTAATCTACCTGATCCTTTTAGAATGAAAGAAAGTGAATACACGGAAGTTATGAATAGAATAGAGAAAATTTGTAGAAACTATTCGAACGAATTTTATTTAATTGCCTCAAGTAAATAGATAATGGACAAAATGGATATAGGTCTATTAAATAGCGTTTTATGCCCAGGTGGTGGAATTGGTAGACACAAGGGACTTAAAATCCCTCGAAGGCAACTTCGTGCCGGTTCAAGTCCGGCCCTGGGCACCATCAGTTTTAATTAATTTTGATATTAAAGATCTTGGCTGCATATTCATGCACTCTTTCTAATATTAACAAGTAAGTCAGCTTTGTGGCCAAGACCAAGACGAGGATTAAAAGGTCTATATTATATTTATGTTGTATATTAATTTATAAGAAATTTAATTTTTTATACTTATGAAGTTAATAAATGTAAGAACATTAGAAGAGGCATCTTTGGTTGCTTTAGATTTTCTTCCTGAAAATACTAATCTGAATCTTAAAGTAGCTTTTACAGGAGGTAGGTTTGGAGAAGAGCTCATTAAAAATTTAGCTGAAAGAGAATATAACTTAGAGAACTGGACTATTTTGCAAACAGACGAAAGAGTTTCATGTGGTTTTGAGGATTTAATTCAAACTAAAATAATTAATGAATTATCTGAGTGTAAAGGGTTTTGTAAAGATAAATTAATACTTTTTCCTTTTGAAGAAAATTATTTAGAAGAGATAAGTGCCTTTGAAGAACATCTTTATAAGTTAGAAATTAATAGATTAGATTTATGCTTTCTTAGCATGGGTGAAGATGGACATATGGCTGGTCACTTTAATAACTCTAAAGACTATAAAGATTCTATATTCTGTTTTAACACTAACTCCCCTAAACCCCCCAAGACAAGACTAAGCTTTAAAGTGTCTTGGCTTATGAAGGCCAATAGAGTTATTCTTGTTTCATTTGGAAAAGAAAAGCATAAAGAGTTAAAAAAATTACTTGGAGGAAGCGGGTTGCATTCACAAATTCTTCGAACAAAGGAATTGATTATTATTTCTGATCTACTCAAGCAGGACTTTTAGAGGAAAAATTCATGTAGTCGAGAGGCTCCATAAACGTTTAATATTTTTAGAATAGAACTAGAGATGAATCTAGATATTTTGTATTAGTAACAATAGTCTCAATTGTTTTCTAATTTTGAATTTAAACGACTAGATACTGATATTTATTCAGCTCAATTTCTTTTATTTATCAAAGGGATCAAGGCATAATAGTAAAAAAATATCTTTAATCATTAATAAATTAAATATTAGTCATGAAGCATAAGTTACTTAATCAGAAGCTAACAATAGGAAGCTGGATAACTCTTGCTCATCCTTCCATTGCGGAGATTATGTCGCGTGCTAATTTTGATTGGTTAGCGGTAGATCTAGAACATAGCGTTATAACTATAAGAGAAGCTGAGGAGCTTATTCGTATTATTAGCTTGTCGGGGGTTACGCCTTTAGTTCGTCTTACTTCTAATAATGCAAACCAAATAAAACGAGTAATGGATGCTGGCGCTCATGGAATAATCGTACCGATGGTTAACTCGTCTGAAGAAGCTCTAAAAGCAGTGAAATCAACACGATATGCTCCTCATGGGATAAGAGGGGTGGGCTTAGCTCGTGCTCAAGGATATGGAACTAGTTTTGAAAATTATATTTCTTGGCAAGAAGATCAAGCTATAGTCATTGTTCAAATTGAGAGCATTGATGCAGTAGATAACCTAGAGGAAATATTTTCTGTAGATGGAGTTGATGGATATATTATTGGCCCATATGACCTTTCAGGTTCTATGGGTATACCCGGACAGTTTGATAATCCTGAATTTATTGGAGTCATTGAAGAAATAAACAAAACTGCGAAAAAGATGAAAATAACTAGTGGCATACATATTATTGAACCTGAGCCCAAAGAATTGAAAAAGCGCATAGAAGAGGGCTATCGATTTATAGCATATAGTCTAGACATCAGAATGCTTGATGTATCTTGTAGAATGGGGATAGATAGTATCTCTGACTGAAAAATAATGAAATCAATTGCAATAATTCCTGCGCGAATGGGTTCTTCCCGCTTTCCAGGTAAGCCAATGGCAAAAATACATGGCATTCCTATGATTGGTCACTGTTATATTAGGACTGCTATGTGTGCAGAGTTGCATGATACCTATGTAGCTACTTGTGATGAAGAAATTTATTCATACATTAAATCAATACAAGGTAAAGTTGTGATGACATCGGATATTCATGAAAGAGCAAGTGATAGAACAGCAGAGGCTCTGCTCAAAATAGAAGAAAAATCCAAGGAAAGATACGACGTTGTTGTTATGGTGCAAGGGGATGAGCCAATGATAACTCCAGATATGATTAAAAAATCACTGGAGCCTTTTAAGAGCGAAAAAGATTTAAATGTTGTAAATTTAATGGCTGAGATGAAGACCTCACAAGAATTTGAAGACCCTAACGAGGTAAAGGTAGTAATTGATAATGATAATAATGCTATGTATTTCTCTCGTGAACCAATACCTTCGAGAAAAAAAGGAATTACAAATGTTAAGATGTTGAAGCAAGTTTGTATTATCCCATTCAGAAGAAATTATTTAATAGAATTCAATGACACTGAAGAAACTGAGCTAGAGAAAATTGAATCTGTAGACATGTTGAGGGTACTCGAGAGTGGCGGAAAGGTAAGAATGATCCGTACCGATGAGAACACATTTAGTGTTGATACAAAACAAGAGCTAAGAAATGTAGAAAAAATGATGTCTGAAGATGAGTTAATGAAAACATATTTATAATCTTTTAAATAGATGTCTGATAACACAAAAAATTAATTGCAAAGTCTTAATGAAAAAAATCATTATTACTGTGTTGCAAGATTTATAGGATTTGCAAAGGCAATATAGATGTTAATTGATAAATACAACTATAAAGTCGATAAAATTATTGTTAGTAGTTATCGGAGTAATCATAACAAAAAGAACCTACTTTCAATTTTATGGAATAGTAACGAGGAAGGTGATCAATTTCTAAACCTATATGGGTATGTTGAAGAAAATTCAGATAGGCTTAGAAAGAAATATCTCAGATTTATTAGTGATTTCAATAATTCAGAAATAAATTCTATAAAACTATATGATCATTTTAAATTAAAAAATGGCTATAACTTACTTTGGATGTCTTTAATTTCAGAAAAGAGTCCATTTAAGTCTCCAAAGATTTTAGATTGCCTTAAGCTTCTTGCTCTTGAAGAGATTATTCTCTCAGCTGGCCCATCCTCTATAGATTATTTTGGTTCAAACTACAATGAACACCGATCTATTAAAAATTTATCAACAAGTTTAGGTCTTAGATATCGTTGGAAATATCACTTGCCTCAAATGAAAGTTTCAAGAGCTACTATTATTAAATCCATTTTATTTGCTTGTCCCTATTTATTTCAGGCTTTTATTAGTATGGTCAGATACATTTATATGAGAATGCCTTTTTTTCGGAATATGAATATTAAATGGAATGATCATAATAAATCTGTTTTCTTTTTCTCTTATTTCGTTGCCCTGGATGATGAGAAGCTAAAAGACAACATTTTTTATTCTCATCAGTGGGGTCCTTTAAAAAAGATTTTCCACGAGATGGCTATAGATACTAATTGGATGCATCATTACATTTCTAGCTCTCAGAATCTAACCCCTAACATTGCAAAAAAAAATATAAATATTTTCAATCAAAATCCAGAAATTAATGGATGCCATAATTTCATTGACAGTTATTTCTCATTTAAGATTATTTTAGAGGTGATAAATGAATATTTACACATATATATAAAACAACTTAGGTTTTCAATTGTAAATAAAATTTTTACCCCTAGAAAGTCAAAAGCAAATTTTTGGTTTTTCTTAAAACATGATTGGTATAGCTCGATAAGAGGGGTGGTTGCAATTCAAAACTTATTAATGATTAAACTTATTGATAAAGCATTTAAAGATCTTCCAAAACAAAAGATAGGATTTTACCTTATGGAAAATCAAGGTTGGGAGATGGCACTCATTAATGGATGGAAAGTAAATAATCATGGAACATTAATTGGTGTCGCTCACTCTACTGTACGGTATTGGGATTTGCGGTACTATGATTTAGAAGAAACGTCTAAAAAAAATACCAAACCTAAACCAGACTTTTTTACTGTCAATGGTCTGGCCGCACAAAAAAATTTAAAAGCATCAAAAAGCAGGATAGATAATTTAAGAAATGTTGAGGCACTAAGATATCTTTATCTAAATGACCAGATTCAGGCCATACACAATAAAAGATCAGAACAACATAATAAGATATTAGTTCTAGGTGATATTCAGAAGGATTTAACCAGAAGCATGATTGACTGCTTCAATGATATTGCTGATCAGTTTGATCATTATGACTTTATATTTAAACCTCATCCAGCAAATATCATTGAAGATAAGAACTTTTCAAGTTTTAAGCCCACTACAACAGATGAACACTTAAATGTCCTTTTACAGAACATAGATTGTGTTATTGCATCTGCGGCAACATCATCAGGTCTTGAAGCTTATATCTTAGGCATACCTGTTATTACATACTTTGATAGTAAGGAATTTAATATAAGTGCGCTTAGAGGTATGCATAATGCAGTTTTTGTTAACAATCCTAAAAGTCTAGCAAAGGCTATCATGAATCTAAAAAGCACAGAAGGCGGCGAGGAGGGGCAGGATGTATTTTGGCTAGATGATGCATTGCCTAGATGGCGTAAATTGTTATCGGAATTTGAGTATAATCTGTTAGACGATAAGGGCTAATCAAAATCAATAAATTAAATATGAAATCTAATAAAGTACTCATAACGACCTTTCCTTTTGGAGAAGTAGATGATTTGCCCATTAAAATCCTCAAAGAAGAGGGGTTAGATTATTTAATCAATCCATTAGGTAAAAAACCTAATGAGAAAGAACTAGCAGAAATGTTGACTGATTTTGATATGGTGATTGCAGGTACAGAGAAATACACTCAAATGGTTCTTAATTCTGCTAAAAAATTAAAATTTATTTCTAGGGTTGGAATTGGTCTAGATGGAATTGACTTTTCATTGACAAATCAGAGAAAAATTAAGGTCTCATATACTCCTGATGCGCCCACTTCTAGTGTGGCAGAGCTTACATTGGGGTTTATATTAACTCTGATGAGGAATCTAATAATATCCAATAAAAATATGCATAATAATAATTGGAAAAAACTTATCGGTAAAAGCTTCAGTGCATCTAAAGTTGGTATTATTGGTTTGGGTCCAATCGGAAGAGAGGTTTATAGACTTTTAGCTTCCTTTAATTGTAATGAGATACTTTTGAATGATATTTATGAAAACAAAGAAATTAAGTTAATAGGAAATACAAAATGGACTGATAAAGAGTCAATCTTTAAAAATGCTGATATTCTTACGATTCATGCGCCTCTTAATGAACACACAAAGAATATGATAGATAAATCAGTTCTTCTAAGTATGAAAAAAGATGCAATTCTAATTAATACTTCCCGAGGAGGTATTATTAATGAAAATGATTTATTGAATGTTTTGTCTTCAGGACATCTCGGTGGAGTTGCTTTAGATGTATTTGAAGCAGAACCATATAGGGGAGGATTAACAAAAATTGAAAGGTGCCTACTGACTCCGCATATTGGTACAATGACGGCTGACTGTCGAACAATGATGGAAGTGCAAGCAGTCAAAGAGGTTGTTAGGTTCTCTAAAGGCAAGAAATTAAAAAGAATGATAAATATTTAATTAGTAGATAGGTTTATTTAGTTATATGGATAAAGTTTTAGTAATTGGTGGTTCTGGATTTGTAGGCAGTCATACAGCTGATAAATTAAGCGAGGAGGGTTTTGATGTAACTATTTTTGATTCTATATCTTCTAAATGGCTAAGAGAAGATCAGAAAATGGTTATTGGTAATATGTTAGACCAGGAATTACTTACAAAAACACTTAAAGGTTTTCGTTATGTTTATCATTTTGGTGGAATAGCAGATATTCAAGAATCCAAAGAGAAACCTTATGACACAATTAGTTTAAATGTTATGGGTACTACGGTAGCACTTGAGGCTGCTATAAAGAATAATGTAGAAAAATTTATTTATGCTTCAACAATGTATGTCTATAGCCCTTATGGATCATTTTATAGAGCAAGTAAGCAAGCAGCAGAGACAATAATAGAAACATATTGTAATGAGAATTCTTTGAGATATTGTTTGTTAAGATATGGTTCTTTATATGGACCAAGAGCTCAGAGTTGGAATGGCTTGAAGAAGAGTGTAAATCAGATATTTAGTGAGGGTAAACTAGATTATTTCGGTTCAGGTAAAGAGAGAAGAGAATATATTCATGTTCGCGATGCTGCAAGATTGAGCGTAAATATTCTTGACGAATCTCATGATAACCAGGCAATAAATTTAACTGGTCAGCAAGTTCTAGTTTCAGATGAATTAATTAATATGATTTTTGAAATAGCTGGAAAAGAAAAAAATGTAAAATATATAGATAGAGATTTTAACCCAGACCATTACCTAATGACCCCATATCGTTATACCCCTAAGAGCGCCAAGAAGATTGTGCCCGAAAGCTTTATTGATTTAGGTGAAGGTATCCTAGAGGTCATTCAAGAGATTGATAACAACCTCAATAATGAAGAAAACTAAAGAGATACTTGCCATATCAAAAAGACAAGATTTGAATGTAAAGAGGATATACAAATACTCAGATTTTTAGGAAAAGAGCATAAAGTTAGAATGGTAAAAATGGGAATTCAATCTATGCCTATAGATTTCAGAAGATGTAAAGAAGACAGAGTATTGGCCAGATAAGAATGGATTTGAATAAACTTTCAGAATATAGAACATCTATCTTTGATTGTGATGGAGTTTTATTAAACTCAAATAAAATTAAGAGCGAAGCATTTTATGAAACTACTTTTATTTATGGAGTAGATTACGCTCAAGAATTCTTGAAATACCATAAGGAAAATGGCGGAGTGTCAAGATTTGAGAAGTTTAATTATTTTATTTCAAATATTATCAAGGAAGATATAACTAAAGAAAAGCAAGTAGATAGTTTACTAAAAGATTTTTCTAAAATTTTAGATAAGAATTTAAGAAAAGCCGAAGTTGTACCAAATCTTGAGATTATAAGATCGAAGCTTCCTCGACAAGACTGGATGGTAGCATCTGGATCTAAAGAAGATGAATTAAGAGCAATACTAGAATATAAAGGTATAAGTAGTTTTTTTAATAAAGGCATATTTGGAAGCCCCCTTTCTAAGATTGAAATTATTCAAAAAAAATTTGAAGCTAATGAGCTGAAAAAACCAATTATATTCTTTGGTGATAGTTATTATGATTACTTTTGCGCAAAGAAATTTGAGATAGATTTTGTATTCATTTGGGAGTGGACAGAAGTCACAGACTGGAAAAACTTTTGTAAAGAAAATAAAATTCCTTTTATGAAAAGTATTTCAAGCATAGTTTTATGAAAGAAGTAGTTCTTCTTACCGGAGTGGCAGGTTTTATTGGTTCATCTTTAGCTAAAGGACTCATAGAAAGGGGCTACCAAGTATTTGGGATAGACGATTTAAGTTCAGGAAAAGAAACTGCTATCCCAAAAGGTGTAGAGTTTATAGAGGGCGACCTATCAAAGGCTAGTATTTTGACAAAAATAGATAAGAATATCTCTTCAATTCTTCACTTGTCAGGCCAATCATCAGGAGAAATAAGCTTTATAGACCCTATTGCTGACTTAGAAAAAAACACTATTTCAACTCTTAATCTTATAGATTTCTGTATTAAAAATAACATCCCTAAGTTCTTATATGCTAGCTCAATGTCTGTTTATGGAAATGTAGAAGATAAGCCTATAGGAGAAGACCATATTTTAAGGCCCTTATCTTGTTATGGTGTAGGAAAACTTGCTTCTGAAAACTACTTGAGAGTTTTCAGTAAATATTTTCATCATATTTCCTTAAGAATGTTTAATGTTTATGGCCCTGGTCAAGACTTAGAAAACTTGCAACAGGGGATGGTTAGCATTTATCTCTCGCAAGCTTTAGAAAAGAATGAAGTAATAGTAAAGGGCGGATTAAATAGGTTTAGAGATTTTATTTATATAGATGATGTTGTGGATTCTTGGATCCAAATAATGGAATTAGAAAAATATCCTATGAAAACAATTAATATTGGAACTTCAAAAAGAACATCTGTAAGTGAATTATTAGATTTAATAAGCATTAATTTTAATGGGCTTAAGATTATTCAAGATTCTTCAACTCCCGGAGATCAAGAAGGAATTTATTGTGACAATTCTCTTCTAAAAGAAGTTATAGATATAAACTTTACAGATATTAATTCTGGCCTAAATAAATTTATAGATTGGGCTAAAAAAGAGAACCAGATATAGTTTACTAAGTAACAATAATTAACATGAAACCTTGCATAATCCCAGCTAGAGGAGGCTCTAAAGGAATACCCAGAAAGAACTTAAAGGAAATAAATGGAAGACCTCTTATAGAATGGACTTTAGCTCAAGCAATAAATTCATCTAAATTGGATAATATTTTTGTATCAACTAATGATTCAGAAATAGCTCGTGTTTCCTCTAAAATGGGTGCAGAGGTTATTAATAGGCCGGATTCAATATCTGGTTCGGATGATACATCTGAATCTGCTTTGTTACATTCTTTAAAAGAAATTAAGGACATATATCAGAGAGATATTGAATTTGTTATATTTTTACAAGCAACTTCGCCGCTTAGGCTTTCTGGTGATATTGATAAAGCTATAAATCTATTTGAAACCTCAGGTGCAGATTCTTTATTTTCTTCTTCAGTAATGGAAGACTTAACTGTCTGGAACAAGGGATCAGATTGGGAAAGTGTCAATTTTGATTATAAAAATAGACAAACTAGACAAAACTCTAATACACAATATATTGAAAATGGTTCTATTTACATCTTTAAGCCAGAGATTCTTTTTAATAATAAAAATAGGCTGGGTGGAAAAATTGAAAGCTATATTATGAAACAATGGCAGGTTCATGAAATAGATAGTTTTGATGATTTAGAGTTAGTAGAACATTATATGAAAAAGTATTTATGAGCATAAAGAATATAAATATCAGATTAAGGTCAGAAATAAAAATTGGATTAGGTTTGTTGAATGAACTTCAAGACGAATTAGATTCTTCTTCTCTATATTTGGGGAGAATGCTTGTCTTGTATGACAAGAATTTAGAAGACTCAGACTATTTCATTAAGATACTATCAAAGTTGAAGGAAAAGAATCCAGGTTATTTTTTTCAAGAACTTTCTTTAATGGGTGAACCATCATACGAACTTTTAGAGGAATTACTCGAAAAATTACCTATGGGTGATTTTGATTCTATAATTTCATTTGGAGGAGGAAGTCTAATGGACGTAGGCAAGGGGATCGCTCTTCTTTCAACAAACCCAGAAAAACCAAAAGACCTCAAAGGTTTTCCAACAAATCTTAATAACCCGCTTCCTCATATAACTGTACCTTCTATTTTAGGAAGTGGAAGTGAAGCAAGTTTCAACGCTGTTTTTGTGGATGAAGAAGAAGGGAGGAAGTTAGGCATTAATTCAGTTAATAATTTTCCTTATTTAGTTCTTGTAGATCCAAACCTTACCTTAAGTGCTCCAATTTCTTCAGTTATTTCTTCTTCTTTAGATTCAATGGTCCATTGTGTAGACAGTTTTGGTTCACAAAAATCAAACTCCTTTACAAGAATGTTTTCCATTGAGGGTTTCCGTAATATTTGGCACTTTCTCAATAATTGTGATCTAAAAGATCCTGAGTCAAGAATATATCTCGCTAAATCTAGCATTATGGGAATATATGCCTTAATGAATTCTGGTGATGGCCCTACAAATGGTTTTGCTTATTATTTTGGTGTTAAAGATAAAATACCTCATGGTTTAGCAGGAGGCATGTTTTTAAAAGATGTCATGATGTGGAACTATAGATCAGGATATAAAGATTATGCGGATTTACTTATTGATACTAATTTAAATTTAGATATGTTTTTTGACTCATTTAATGACTTACATACAAAACTCAGTCTTCCAAGATTAACTGAATATGGCTATCTTGCACAAGATTGTAAGAAGTTATCGCATGAAGTTTCGACTGCGTTGACGGGATCTTTTTCAGGTAATCCAATATTATTTGATCAGAAATCTACAAAATGGGTCTTAGACCAACAGTTTAAGGAGTAAGTGATGGCAGGAGCAGAAATAATTGGAAAGGAAGAATTAGAAGAGATCATTAAATTATTTTCTGATGATAAAGTGAACCTTTATAGATATGGTCAAAATAATTACCTTACAAAAGAATTTGAAGATATGTTTTCTAGTTATATGGGGACTAAATATTCACATGCCGTTTCTTCTGGAACAGCAGCGATACACAGCGCTCTTGCAGCAGTAGGAGTATGTCCTGGAGATGAAGTTATTACTACAGCTTGGACATTTGTTGCTCCTATAGAAGCAATTATCTCTTTAGGGGCTGTTCCTGTTCTAGTCAACTTAGATGATTCTTATCATCTAGATCCAAGAGAGATAGAGAATAAGATTACACATAAAACGAAAGCTTTAGTTTCAGTTCCAATGTGGGCTGCTCCTAATATGGATGAAATAATTAGAATATGTAAAGAAAATTCAATATATTTGGTAGAGGATTCTGCTCAGTCTTTAGGAGGAGAATATAAAGGGCAAAAGTTAGGAACTTTAGGAGATATAGGAACTTTTTCTTTTGATGCCGGCAAGACACTTCATACAGGAGAGGGAGGTATGATAGTAACAAATAATAAGGAGCTATATTTAAAAGCTGCTGAGTTTTCAGACCATGGGCATATGCATTTGGACAACCTACCAAGAGGAAAAGATCCTAGAAGAAAACCGGGATTAAATTATAGAATGAGTGAGCTCACTTCAGCAGTAGGCATAGCTCAATTGAAAAAGATTGATCTAATTCTTAGTAAAACTAAAGAGAACAAATATAAGTTGAAAGAGTTACTGAAAAGTATATCTAACTTGGAACTAAGAAAATTTCATGATGAAGAAGGCTCTTTAGGAGATACTTTAATATTTTCAGTAGACAGTATGGACATTGCGATTGAAGTAGAAAAATCTATGTTAAAGAACGGTTTTGGAACAAAGATACTTCCTGAAGCTATGGATTGGCATTATGCAGGATCTTGGACTCATATTTTTGACAAGACACCAGAAGAGTTAGAAATTGAGTTTTCTTCAACTGGCAAACTTCTAAGAAGGAGCGTTTGTATCAATATCCCAATTAAGCTTAAGGATGAAGATATTGAAAGCATCTTTTCTTCCATAGTTACAGTTCTGAATAAGTAGCTTTAAAGATAGCCATGAAAATTACCAGAAATATAGAAGACTACATAATAAGTAAAAGCTCTTCGATTAATGAAGCTTTAAAAAAATTAGAAGAATCTGGCTTACAAATTCTTTTTTTAGTGGATTCAAAAAAAAGACTGAGCGGGGTAGCCACGGATGGAGACATCAGAAGATGGTTACTAAAACAAGAAAAACCAGATTTAAGTTTAGAAATTTCAAATGCTTCTCAATCTACTTACGTCAGCATTCTTAAGGGAACGGGTGAGCACAAGCTCCCAAACCTTTTTTCTAGAGGAATCAGATATATTCCAATATTGGATGCAAATGGACTAATCTGCGAGGTTGCAACTGATCAATATTTTCCAATTTCTATAGGAGATAAGAAAATAGGAAAAGATCAGAGTGTATACATCATAGGAGAAATAGGAAACAATCATCAAGGCAACCTAAAGCAAGCTAAGCTTTTAATAGAAATGGCATCTGAGGCTGGAGTTGACTCAGCTAAATTCCAGATGCGATCTATGAATAGACTTTATGAAGAAGAAAATTCATTCAAGAAAAACTCCAGTAAAGACTTAGGAGCAGAATATACCCTAGATCTTTTAGATAGATTTCAATTATCAGATGATGATTTATTTAGAGCTTTTGATCATTGCAAAAAGTTCAATATAGAGCCTTTATGTACTCCTTGGGATGAAGAAAGTTTAGAAAAGCTCAGCTCATATGGATTAACCGCTTTTAAAGTGGCATCTGCTGATTTTACTAATCATGACCTTCTTAGAAAGGTTGCTCAAAAAAAACTTCCTATGTTTTGTTCAACTGGCATGTCTACTGAGATTGAGATAGATGAAAGTGTTTCTTTACTGAGACATTTAGGTTCTGAATGTATCCTTCTTCATTGTAATTCTACCTATCCTTCTCCTTATAGAGATATAAATCTTAATTATTTTAGGCGTTTGTTAAAGTATGGTTTTGATGTCGGTTATTCTGGTCATGAAAGGGGCATCTTTGTTCCTATAGCTGCCGTAGCTCTTGGAGCTTGTGTCATTGAGAAACATATAACTTTTGATAAAGAACTTGAAGGAAATGATCACAAAGTGAGCCTACTTCCTGATGAATTGTCGCAAATGGTTAGAAATATAAGGTCTTTAGAAGAATCAATGGGCAAATCTGGGCCAAGAGATTTATCACAAGGGGAGATGATAAACAGAGAGGTTTTAGCGAAGAGCCTTTATGCAAAAGTTGATATAGAGCAGGGGGAAAAGATACTAAGGAAAGATATAGGGATAAAGAGCCCTGGACAGGGTTTGCAGCCAAATAAATTAGATGATTTAGTTGGGAAAACATCTTATCGGAAGGTTCAAAAAGGAACCTTCTTCTTTAATTCAGATATTGCTCAGAAACTAGAAAAAAAAGAAAAGTATATTTTTTCGCGTCCTTACGGGATACCCATTAGATATCATGATTACCAAAATCTTGCTTTAGGAACGAATCTTGATTTTGTTGAATTTCATCTTTCTTATAAGGACCTAGAAATATCTCCAGCTGATTATATTAAGTCTAAACCTGAATTTTACTTTTCTGTTCATGCCCCTGAGCTATTCAAGGGAGACCATATCTTAGATTTATGCTCATTAGACTCTGAATATAGAGAAATTTCTTTAGATAATATGAAGATGGTTATTGAGCATGTCAAAGAATTAAGAAATCAATTCAATCCCCAGAAAGATCCTATACTTGTTATTAATGCAGGAGGTTGGAATAGAGATGGTTTTATAAGCAAAGAACAAAAGACTCAAAAATATCGTATTCTAAAAGAAAGTCTTTCTAATCTTGATCTTGAAAGCATTAGCTTAGCTATCCAAACTATGCCTCCATTTCCATGGCATTTTGGAGGACAGAGCTTTCATAATCTATTTGTAGATCCAAAAGAAATAAATGATTTTTGTTCAGAGACAGGGTTAAAGGTATGTTTGGATATATCTCATTCTATGATGGCTTGTAATTACTATGGTTGGGATTTAAAAGGCTTTATAGAAACAATTAAAGACGATATTTCTTATTTACATATAGTCGATTGCAAAGGATTTGATGGGGAAGGTATCCAAATTGGAGAGGGCGATGTTAACTTTGAAGAATTATCAAAAACACTTAATAAAAATTGCCCCCAAGTGCCATTTATACCTGAGATTTGGCAAGGACATAAAGATAGTGGAGAGGGGTTCTGGAAGGCATTAGATTTCTTAGAGTTATATTTTTAATTATTTATTTATCTAAGAAAATTGAATAAATACAGAGCTATTATTTTAGATCATGCAGATGAAGTTGACCTAGATTCTTTTGACTTAATTATTTACTTCAATAGAGGAAAAAAGATTGAAAATAAGGAATACGAAAGATGACAACAGATACATAATAGATGATTACTTTTTTAGATTACAAATTGAGTAGGAGGAGAGGTTTTTTAAGCGAATAATATGAAAAATGTTCTCGTTTTTAATTATATAGCTACTTGGACTCCTAGAGATCATTCTAGATACAGAATAGATAAAATCCTTGAATTAGGTATAGACATTATAGTTATATCTCCTGACTGTTCCTTTAATGCCAGTTATCATATTAACTCAGATGATCAAAAACTTGTTGAGAATAGATTTAGTAAAATTAATAAAAGTAAGGTTTTATTCTTATTTCTAAATCTAGGCATGCCTAGTTTGTGGCTTTTGAAGTCAGTAAAGAAGAACTTTTTTCAGTGGGGTTTTTACATAAAACATCCAATCCCTGAGTCTACATATTTACCAGAATTCACATCTGGAATTAAAAAATATATTTATTTACTAAGAAGTATAATCAGGTCAATATTTTATTGGCTATTTTATAAGCTTACTTCTCGACCAGATATTTTTCTATTTGGAGGAAGCTCAATGAAGAGGACTATAGAGTATAAGATTTCTACAAGAAAAATACCTTGCCCTTCAAGCGATTTTGAGAACTTCTTAGATGCCTCTAATACGTTTACAAATAAAGAAGATAAAATTATGGTTTTTCTAGATGAATTTGGTCCTATGCATCCTGATCAAGAACTTGTGAGGAACTATAGCGGAATAAATCCAAGCAAATCAGGTGACTATTATCACCATATTGAGTCAAGTCTAGATGTCTTATCAGAAGGTTTGAAATGTAGAACTATTATTGCTGAGCACCCTAAGGCAGATTATAAGAAATACGAGTATTTTAAAGACTTTTTTTCTATTAAAAATAAGACAGCTCAATTAGTTGGGTGTGCTGAATATGTCACATTACATAAAAGCACGGCTATTAGCTTTGCAATACTGAATAACAAAAAGATGATTTTTATAGATCCTTCAGAAGCAGCTGATCGAGAATATAGAAGAAGGGTTTCAGATTTAGCTAAATTCTTTAAATGCAATCTTTTTGATTATAGATCTCATAAAGGTGACTTAGGTTTATATACTGCTTCGAAAGAAAGTTACGAAAAATATAAAGATCTTTTTATTAAACCAAAAGAGTGTAGTAATAATGAATCCGCTTTAATTATCAATTCCTTATTCTGATGATATATTTGAAGCCCTCTAAAGATATCTTTTGAATTTATAGAATAGTGTAGAATATTTTGGTTTATAAAGTTTTTCAGTTTAATAAACTCGATAAACTAAAAATATTAAGAAGTTTTGCAAAATCACTTAGAAACATATAGATCAAATCTCCTTTTGTTAGCCTTATTTCTTTTTTTTACAGAAATTCTCCTACCACATATATACATTTTTTATTCTAGTGCTTTCTTTACGGATGATTATTTTATGCTTAATCTTATTAATCCAGAGAATATACCCGAAGGAATTGCATATTCTTTAATTAATTTTTTGATATTTATAGGGATTTTTTATTACCTCTTACCAAGCTCTATTTCAAAGACCTCTTTGAGAAAATTAGAAAAAATCTATATCACTTTTTTCCAAGTTCTTTTTTTAATGGCATTATGTTCTTTAGTAACAGACATTTTTCTCGGCCTTGTATTTGGAGCTGCTGAAACATCTTTTACTTCTACGAGGCCACCATGGGCTACTTTCCTTGGTTATGTTTCTGGTGCTGCAAAGCCTGCATTCTGGATGTTATTTTTAACTAGTATAATTTTATATGGTACTTTTAATAAAAGACTTCTCTTATTAATAGCTCTTTTTATTTTGTTCGGGATAGTGATAGGGCAGAGATCAACAGCATATACTTTATTATCCATGTCAATGATGGCCTTTTGCTTTAGCCCGCACAAGATTCCTCTTTCGGCTAGTAATATAGCAGTTGCTTTAGCTATAGTTCTTTTTTCTGCACTTCTTGGCCAAATAGTGAGAACTTCGGGTACAGAACAACTTTTTTCCGTTCTTGCTATTAGATTTTTTCAAGAGATATCTGTTTTATACTTAGCCCTAACTGATTACGAGGCTATTAATAATATTTTGCTTCAGGATCAACCTCAAGCAATGTTGTCTCAAATGTTCTCTTTTTTAACTGGAAGAGAGTTTCTTCCTTCCTCTGTAACTCTTCCTCAATTTTGGGGCTTTGATTTTTATAATCGAGGAGGTCATTTTGTTGGATATATTTATGGATGGTTAGGTTTATCATATGGACTGGGTGCTTTTATTGGAGGGACTATTATAAATAGTTCGTTCTTTATTATAGTTATATCAAATATTAGAAGACTTATTGTCAACTCATCCTCCTTCAGTGCTTTTATGTTCCTTCCATGGTGGTTTTTCTTGTTTCTTGAATACTTCAATAATTTAGGGTTAGATTCTTTTGTTGAAAAAGGTTTTAAGCTTTTTATTTATATTTGTTTGATTTATTCTTTTCTTGCTTTAATCAATAGATCATATACGACTATTAAATAAAGATTTATGTGGTTGTTTCTTTGATGTTTAAGAACTTAGGATATAGATACATTCTGAACTCTTTTATTTTAGGCCTTAAAGCTATTGTTCTTTTTTTATTAACCTTAGTTCTAGCAAGAAGTCTTGGTCCAGAAGTATTTGGTATATTTATTTTTCTAACTAGTATATTAATTTCTGTATGGTCTATTTTAGACATTGGCATTCAGAAAGGGTTTTTTACCTTTATTTCAGAAGAAGTAAGGCCAAAAGCTTATTTTTATGGTTATGGGATGATTCTTTTAATTCAATTATTGATAATCTCCTTAGCTATATATTTTATTCCCGATGTAATTTTTGAAAAGATATTTTCAAATAATAGTAAAGAAATGGTTTGGGTTTGTTTTGCTTCTGTCTTATCTCAAAAGTCTATTCTAAACATGTCCACTCTTATAGCAGAATCAAAAAGAAAAAATATAATCGGTAATTCTGTAGAGACAGCTAGCTATATTTTTCAGCTTTCTTTTATTTTTTATTTATTAAGTAGTTCATTTGATGAGGAGGAAATTCTATTCACTATATTTTTAGTTCAGATAAGTATAAATATAATTTTTTCCTTGATAACGATTTTATTATTAAAAGAAATATTTCTTGATTTTCTTGGCTCTATTAAGAGATTCTTTTTGGATATCTTTTCTTATATTAAACCTTTTGCTCCTTATCTTATTTTAGGAGGTTTGGTTGCTTTTTTTGATAATTGGTTGTTGATAAGCATGGCAGGAGCAGAAGGTCAGGCTTTTTACGGTTTTTCTTTAAGATTTATAGCAATGGCTCATATAGCCTCTGCAGCTTTCTTAAATATTCTCTGGAAAGAAGTTTCTGAGGCAAGAAATCAGGGTAATCTAAACTTAATCAAAGAAATTGCTTTAGATTCAATAAACATCTTTTGGGCACTTTCATCTTCTATTGCGATAATAATTGCAGTTTATGCAGAAGAATTAATCCTGATATTAATGGGCAAGGACTATTATCAAGCAATCTCCGTTACTCATATTTTATGTTTATATATACCTATTCATACACTTGGAGCAATTATTGTAACTTTGTATTACTCTTCGAGAAGAGCAACTGAGTTTATTATTATTAACTCTATATTTCTCATATTGGGAGTATTAATTTCTATGAAGCTTATTTCAGATTACTCTTGGGTAGGAGGATACGACCTTGGAGCTAATGGAATGGCTTTAAAATTGCTAATAATTTCAGCAGCCACACACATTACTGCCTTTTTTAGATATTTTAGAGGAATAAGTTATATTGAATTTCTGTTAAAGTTTATTTTGCCCATTATCAGTTTAGGTTCCTTGGCATTTATAATAAAAGCCTTTTTAATTATTTACTTTGATGACCTTTTGCTTCTCCTTCTTGGTGGTATCTCTTACATTTTAGTTTTATTTTTATTATTCTTTTATTCTCCTAAATTCCTTTTTTACAGATTTAACCCTTTAGAGGTGCTTAAAAAATACTTCTAATTTTAAAAAATTATCACCTTTATTTTTTCTCTTGCATACAATAGTTAGGAATGTGTGGTTTTGCAGGATTCTATTCCAAAGAAAAATTTCCGCAAGAAGCTAGGGAATTATTACTTAGTATGGGCGAGGCCATAAGTCATAGAGGGCCTGACAACACAGGAGTATGGTTTAATAATTCAGATGGTATTGGGTTTTCTCATAGAAGACTATCAATTTTAGATTTATCAGATTCCGGCCATCAGCCAATGCCTTCTTCGAACTCTAGATATGTAATTGTCTTTAATGGTGAAATTTATAATCATGAAGAAATTAGAAATTTCTTATCAAAAAGAGGATCAAAAATCTCTTGGAAAGGGCATTCGGACACTGAAACACTAGTTAATGCTATACAGGAAATTGGTATTAAAGAAACTTTAAGAATGTGCGTTGGTATGTTTGCTTTTGCAGTATGGGACTGTGAAAAAAAAATACTCACTCTTGCAAGAGATAGGATTGGAGAAAAACCCCTATATTATGGTTGGCAAAGCAACTCCAGGGGGCGCGCTTTCTTTTTTGGATCTGATTTAGCTAGTTTTTGTAAACATCCTGATTTTAAAGAGCAAATTGATATTAATTCTTTAGGTCAGCTTTTAAGATATAACTACATACATAGTCCCAAATCAATTTACAAAGATATTTATAAATTAGAACCAGGAAAGATACTCACTCTGAATACTAAAAACCAGGAACTATCTTTAGAAAAGTACTGGTCTATTCATGAAATTATAAGCAAAGGGATTAATAGTAAATTTAATATAGAAGATAGCCTGTTGATAAGTAATTTAGAGGAAAAACTGAAAGAATCTGTTAAGGGGCAAATGAAATCTGATGTTCCTCTTGGGGCATTCCTCTCAGGCGGCATTGACTCAAGTACTGTAGTTGCTTTAATGCAAAGCATTTCTTCAAAGCCCGTCAAAACTTTTTCTATAGGGTTTAAAGATCAATCCCACAACGAAGCTCCTAAGGCTAAAGAGATAGCTAAACATCTGCAAACAGATCATACAGAAATGTATTTATCACCAAAGGATTGTTTAGAAATAATCCCTGAACTTAGTTCAATTTATACAGAGCCTTTTGCAGATTCTTCTCAAATCCCAACTTATTTAGTAAGTAATTTAGCCAGAAAGGAAGTTAAAGTTTCTCTTTCTGGAGATGGTGGTGATGAAATATTTGGTGGCTATAACAGATATATTAGTTCTAATAGATATTGGTCTTATTTGAGATTGATGCCTCTTTCTGTTAGAAAAAAGATTTCACAATCCTTATTAAAAATACAGCCAAATCAGTGGGATATTATTTTTTCAAAAATTAATACCTTAATTCCTAGAACTCACAAATTAAGCCAATGGGGTGAAAAAGTACATAAAGGAGCAGAAGCTATTACTTTTAGAGATTTTGAAGATTTTTACCATTCTCTTATTTCCACCAATAATAATGCAGAAAGTCTAATAGAAAATTATAGAGAAGATAAGTTTGTTAACCCGCCTTTTAATCTTCCTTTTGAATTACCGCCAGTAGAAAGAATGATGGCCTATGATCAGACTTCTTATCTACCAGAAGATATCTTAACTAAAGTAGACAGAGCCACTATGGCAGTTAGTTTAGAAGGAAGAATTCCATTTCTAGACCATAGAATAATCGAGTTTGCTTGGAAAATGCCGCTAAATACAAAGATTAGATCAGGAATAAACAAGTGGGCTTTAAGACAAGTTCTATATAAATATGTTCCTAGTAATTTTTTTGAGGGCCCTAAGATGGGGTTTAGTCTTCCCTTATCAACTTGGTTGAGGGATCCCTTAAGGGATTGGGCGGAAGAATTATTATCTTATGATTCTTTGAAAGATCATGAATACTTAAATAAAGATCTTGTCAGGTTAATATGGAAAGAGCATCTTGAAGGAAAAAAGAACCATACAAATATCCTCTGGAGTATATTAATGTTTCAATCTTGGATAAAAAGAGAAAGATAACTAATAAGATATTGATTTGAAGATAAAAAGAAAAAAGAAAATACTTATTTGCTCCAATTATGCCTGGACTGTAAAGAATTTTAGACTTCCTCTTATTAAGTTTTTGAAGACAAAAGGGTATGAAATACATGTGTTAACCCAATTTGATGGGCAAGAGGAATCACTAGCAACAGAATCTGAAACAGTAAGTAATTTATTTATTTCCAGGAAAGGTATTAACCCCTTTATTGATATCTTTACTTTTCTAAATTTCATTCAGTGTATTAGAAAATTAAAACCAGACATGGTCCTTTTATTTACTATCAAACCAGTAATTTATGGTTCTTTGGCGTGCTTTTTTCTAAGAATTCCTGTAATTCCAATGATAACTGGCTTGGGAACGGTATTTATTCAAAATAATCTAATAACAAAAATTGTAAAATTTTTATACAAACTTTCTTTAAAAAGAGTTAACAGTGTTATTTTCCAAAATAATGATGATAAAGATCTTTTCTTAAGTGAGCGGCTAGTTATAAAAGGAAAAGAACAATTAGTACCTGGGTCTGGTATAGATTTAAAAGAATTTTATTATCAACCTTTACCAAAAGACCTTGTTTTTTTACTCATAGCTAGATTGATTTCAGATAAAGGAATTTATGAATATATTGAAGCTGCTAAATCAGTCAAAAAATTACATCCGGAAGTTACATTTAGGTTAATAGGTCCTTCGGGGGTTCAAAATAGGACAGCTATTTCTGATTTAGAAATCCAAGAATGGGAGGAAGAGGGAAGTGTTGAATACATTGGTGAGGTAGAAGATGTTCGTCTATTTATTAGTACAAGCACCTGTCTTGTTTTGCCTTCCTATAGAGAAGGAACTTCAAGAGTTCTACTAGAAGGGGCTTCAATGGGAAGACCTCTAATAGCTTCAAATGTTACCGGCTGCAAAGAAATAATAGATAACGGTGTAACGGGATTTCTTTGTGCAGTAAAAGATGCAGGAAATTTAAAGGAAAAAATTATGAAAATGATAGAATTATCGCACTCAGAAAGAGAGCTTATGGGCTTAAAGGGCAGAGAGAAAGTACAAAGAGAGTACGATCAAACAATAGTATTTGATACATATCATGATTTAATCTTAAAAAATTTAAAATAGTGAATAATAGAAAGATATCCACCAATCCAGAAAACGGTAATGAATATTTATTACCAACGCACTTAGATGATAAGAAGAACATAGATGATTTTTTAAGTAAAAACGAGAATAAAAAAGTAATAGTAGTTCAAGGGTTAGGTTTTGTTGGATCAGTCATGAGTTTAGTTTGTGCTAATAGAGCACAAGATTATGTTGTAATTGGAGTCGACATAGCAGATGAAAAGAATTACTGGAAAATTGCTACATTGAATGAAGGAAATTTTCCTTTAAAAGCGGAAGACGAAAATATTTATGATATTTTTGAGGAGGTGTCACAAAATCAATCTTTTTATGCAACTTATGATAGTTATGCATTTAATTTTGCTGACGTGATTCTTGTAGATATAAATTTAGATGTAAAAAAGAATTATAGTAATACAAACCTATTGGATGACTTTAGTGTTAGTTTATCTGGATTCGAAGATGCAATTAAGTCTATAGGGGCCAACTGCAAAGAAGATGCTTTGATTATTGTTGAGACTACCGTTCCACCAGGAACAACGAACAATCTTGTATATCCACTCTTAAAGAAGAGTTTAGAGAAAAGAGGGTTAAATTCTGATTCTATTAAGGTAGGCCATTCTTATGAGAGAGTAATGCCAGGTCCAGACTATGTAGATTCTATAATAAATTTTTTTAGGGTTTACTCTGGAGTAAATGAAGAAAGTGAATTAGCAACAGCTTCATTTTTAGAGACTATCATTAATACTAAAGAATTTCCTCTTACAAAATTAGAAAATACAGCATCAACTGAGATTGCTAAAGTCTTAGAGAATTCATATAGAGCCATGAATATAGCATTTATGGTTGAATGGTCTAGGTTTGCAGAAGAATCTGGGGTTAATTTATATAAAGTAGTAGAGGCAATAAGGAAAAGACCTACTCATTCAAATATAATGCTACCTGGACTAGGAGTGGGTGGATATTGTTTGACAAAAGACCCTCTTTTAGCAAGTTGGGCAAAACAAAACTTTTTTAAGTCTTCTGATGGTTTAGTATTTTCTGAAGATTCTGTAAGAATAAATGACCAAATGCCAAAATTTGCTTTTGATTTTTTTAGAAACTCCTATAAAGAATCTTTAGATAAGAAGGAGGTTTTATTTCTCGGAGTCTCTTATAGAGGTGATGTTGGTGACACTAGATCAACACCAGTATCACCTCTATATGATCTTTTTTATGAGAGTGGAGCAAAAATCAGCTTACATGATCCATTTGTAAGCTTCTGGGAAGAAAAAAATTTGAAAGTTAAGGCGAACTTAGAAGATTTTAAGAATAGAGAGTTAGATATTGTTCTTATTAGTTCAGGACATTCTTTTTATCAATCTGAAAAGTTCAATGATTTTCTGTTTGAAAGAGAAGGTCTATTTATATTTGATACAATCGGATGTCTTGATCAAGATATAATTAATACGCTTTCTCAAAAACATTCCATCAAAGTATTGGGAAGAGGAGATTTATAAAACTATATGAAAGAGAAAGTTCTTATTCTTGGAGGAGGAGGTTTTATTGGAATGAATATTGCCAAATATCTCAATGAAAATAGAGATTATAAATTAACCATAGCCGATAATTATTTTTATAGAGATTTTGAACAATATTTTTCTGAGTCTGATCTAGAAAGTATAGAAATTTTAGAAAGCGACCTTACTTTAGAATCTTCTTTTAACAAATTAGATAAAGATTATAAATACGTCTATATGTTAGCTTCTGTTGTTGGAGTCAATAATACTATTGAAAACCCTGAAGAAGTAATTAGGGTTAATACTTCTATAATAATGAATTCTTTGAATTGGTTGTCTCATTCAGAAGTTAGTAGAGTCTTATTTACCTCAACTAGTGAAGCTTATGCCGGAACAATAGAGAATGATCAATATAAGGTACCCACTGACGAAAAAATACCTTTGACAATCAACAACATAAAAGAGCCAAGATTTGCTTATGCTGTAACAAAGATTTTAGGTGAGTCTGCTTTTCTGAATTACTCTAAAAATTTCTCTTTTTCATCTACCATTGTTAGATATCATAATGTTTTTGGACCAGATATGGGGTTTAAGCATGTTATACCTCATCTGGTAGAGAGATTCATTAAGAAAGAAGATCCATTTTTAATGTATGGATTCGACCAAACAAGATCATTTTCTTATATATCTGATGTAGCCGAAGGAAGTGTGCTTGCTCTAGAGTCACCGCATTCCAAAGAAGAAATTTATCATCTTGGTTCAGAAGAAGAAGTGACTATAGAAGAGCTAATAAAATTTGTAGGAAAACTTTGCAATTTTGCAGGAGTTTACAAAGAGGCAGACACTTTTCCAGGCTCTGTTAAAAGAAGATGCCCGGATATATCAAAGTCCAAGAAAGAATTTGGTTATGAACCAAAGATACATTGGAAAGAGGGTGTAGAAATAACTGTAAATTGGTATAAAGATTATTTCTTACAAGAAGGAAGCAGTAAGAAAGACGGTTTTAAATCTTTAGAAGAACTAGGAAATTAAATTTTATGGTTATAAGAGCATTAGATATCTTATTTGCAAGCCTTGCATTATTGATATTGGCCCCTTTGTTACTTCCAATTTGTCTAATTCTTAGGTTCTCAGGAGAAAAAGAAGTTCTATATCTACAGCCTAGAGTAGGGAAAAATCAGTCAATTTTCTATTTATACAAATTTACTACTATGGTAAAAAATAGTTCGGATTTTGGTTCAGGCGACATAACTATAAAAGATGACCCGCGCGTTTTGCCTTTTGGAAAGTTACTAAGAAAGACTAAAATAAATGAATTACCACAATTACTAAATATAATATTTGGAGATATGTCTATAGTTGGTCCTCGTCCTTTAGTAAAAAAAACTTTTGATAAATATGAAAATAACTGTATTGATATAGCTTCTGTCAAGCCAGGATTAACAGGCATAGGATCTCTTATTTTTCGAGACGAAGAATCAATTCTGGATAAAAGTAATGACCCTATTAAATTCTATTTTGATGAAATTCATCCCTATAAAGGCACTCTAGAGGTATGGTTTGTTAAGAATATGAGTATAAAATTATACTTTCAGGTAATTTTACTAACTGTATGGGTCTTATTATTTCCAAGATCTAATTTACCTTTTCAGATTTTTGGAGATTTACCCGATAAACCTAATTTTTTAGAAAAGACATGAAGATAGTTGTAGTAAGTGGAGGTTTTGATCCATTACATTCTGGACATATAGAATATTTTGAGGAAGCTTCTAGGTTGGGGGATAAATTATTTGTTGCTTTAAATAGCGATCAATGGCTGATAAACAAGAAAGGAAAGTATTTTTTGCCACTAGAGGAGAGAAAAAGAATAATCTCTTCATTGTCTATTGTAGACAAAGTAATAGAGTTTGAAGATGATAAATTAGGCAGCTGTATCAATGCATTAGAAAAAATTAAAAGAGAGAACTTAGGAGATAGAATAATTTTTTGTAATGGAGGGGATAGAACTAAAGAGAATATACCTGAAATGAAAGTTGATGACTGCGAATTTGTTTTTGGTGTTGGGGGAGAAGATAAGAAAAACTCATCTAGTTGGATATTAAAGGACTGGTCATATGACAGCGAAGAAAGAGTATGGGGAAAGTTCTTTAATTTATTTACTGAATCAGGATTAAAAGTTAAAGAGTTAATAGTATACCCAAACAAAGGAATGAGTTTTCAGAGACACTTTCATAGAAACGAGATTTGGTTTATAAGCAAAGGATCATGCGAAGTAAACTTTTCAAAAAACAAGCCAGATTCTTATGAGACAATATCTTTACAAAAGGGAGATACATTTTTTGTACCTTTAAAGTCCTGGCATCAAATTATCAATTTAACAGAAGATCCTTGTCACATTATTGAGATTCAATATGGAGATAAAACAATAGAAGATGACATAGAAAGACTAAGGTTTTACGAAAACTGAAGAAATAATGAAAATACTTATAATGGGTCTGCCTGGTAGTGGAAAAACTTACTTAGCAGAAAGACTTACCCCTTTAATTAATGCAAATTGGATAAATGCAGATAAAGTTAGAAATAAATATAAAGATTGGGACTTTTCTGAAGAAGGAAGAAAAAGGCAATCTTTAAGAATGTCCTCTTTGGCTCAAGAAGCCTCTGATAATGGCGAGATTGTAATATGTGATTTTATTTGTCCTACATCGGAAACAAGAAAAACTTTTGATGCAGATTTTACAATATGGATGAATACTATTACTAAAGGTCGATTTGAAGATACTAACAAAATTTTTGAACCTCCAAATTCAATTGATTATGAGGTACAAGAGTGGAATGACTCAAATCATAAAATAATAGCTGAAATAATTTTAAAAGATGTTTGATTGGAAAAAGCCAACAGTTTTAATGCTAGGCAGATGGCAGCCTTGGCATGATGGGCATCAAGAGCTTTTTAAAAGATGTATTAAAAAAACAGGACAGGTTGTTATACAAGTTAGAGATGTATCAGGTTCTTCGGGAGGAGAGGGACAGGATGATAATCCATTTGAGTGGGAAGAAATTTGTAAGGATATAGAAAAATCTTTAAATAAAGATGGATTCTTAAGAAAAAAACAATATGAAATTATAAAAGTTCCAAACATAGTAAACATCACCTATGGAAGAAACGTAGGGTATGTCTTTGAAGAAGAAATATTTGATAAATCCATATCTTCTATAAGCGCTACAAAAATAAGAAAAGAATTAAGAAAGAAGGGTAAGTTATAAATTAATTCTATCTATTTAGGTATTTAATTACTGATTCTTTATTTGAAAGAAAAGTTTTATCCTTTAGGCTTATCTCACCCTTTTGTGTTTTTTGGAAAATTCTTAATGTAAGGTAAGGTATATAAAGAATGACTGTTAAAGGATAATTGCTTCCTATCCCAAAATAATCAGAGGTTTTTTTGAATGTTTTTTTAATATAGTCCCAAAGGACAGCTCTCTTTACTAATAAATTTATCGGGTTTACCCTCTCTTGATTTGTCATTAGAAAGTATGAATTTTCTATCACACTTTTTTCTGGTTCAGGCAAGAAATGCTTAGAAAAACTATTTTCTATCAGGCCTAATTTATTTCCCAACCAAATAGTAAGGTTTACTCCAGAAGCTATATTTAACTTATCAGACATATTAGTTATATATTCTTTATCAATCTCATATTTGTTCAAAATATTTACTATATCCATCATAAATTGTGGTCCTATATTAAATAGACTCTCTATACTTCCATGAGTGCAAACATGGAGAAAAGTATCTTCGATTCTTGGGAAAAGAATACCTGTTTTTTCGTAAGCTTCTTTATCATATTTATCAAGAAGGATTTTAGATAAGTTACATTCTTCTTTATTATAAGTTGAAGTGACTCTATGGTGGAGCTCAGCAGACACTATTCCGGTTGGATCTAGAAGTTTAGTTATATGTATATTCGACCTAATATTATTTTCTAGATTAATTTTCTTATTATTTTCATGAGATAAATTAAGTTTTAGGAGGCAATGATAAGCTTCTTTGATATCTTTTTTTTCTACGAGGATGTCTATATCCCTTTGATATCTCTCAGTCTTATCTGAGTAACAGCCATTGTTTAAATGTGTGCCTTTTAAAAATCTATAGTTTATATTATTAAATGCTAATTCATTGGCTATGGATTCTATAAAATCTTGATACATTAGATTTCTGTAGAGGTAAATTTTTTGAGCTTGTTTAAGGACTTTATAATGATCAATAAAAATATGTTCTTTTATTATCTTATTAGCTATTAGACCTGCAATCCGATTATCTAAGCAATACTGTACTAACTTACTAGAATCATTTTCGTTAAGATTTGACCAAGATATTTTTTCACCTTTTATAGCAGAAAAGATCAGAGATTTATCTTCCTCTATTTTCATTTGCTTAAATTCATCCTATAGATTGTTCAATAAATTAAATATTTCTTTATTTCTTGATGATAGATTCTCCTTGGAGCTTCTTATTTCATATATTTTTTTACCATCTAAGAATTTTACTAGTATGTCAAAAAGAATATTAAATTCCTTTATATTTTCTTTTTCCATTGGATTAGGTATAAATAAATGAGGAATTAATTTTGGCAGAGCAAGTCTCGAATTTAATTCTCTTACTTGCATAGTATTAGAAGATTCAGTGAGTAAAAATAAATAGTCTATTTCTGATTCTTTAATTGTTAAAGAAGGATTAAAAGTTGCACCTACTCTTTCTAAACTATCAGTTTCGAACTTAAACTTTTTTTCTTTAAACTCTATAGCCGACTTTTTAAACTCTTTTCTTTCAAGTTTAAGCATAGGAAAGGATCCTTTAATTTTTTCATTTTGTCCCAGGAAGGAAACATCTTCAGATATAAATTTGCTTCCCTTATTCATGAATTCTAGAGCTAAAGTTGATTTACCCATTCCAGATTTACCAAGAAATAAGACTCCTTTTCCTTTGTAGTTTATACAACTTGCATGAAATACTAGATTTTTATTTAGCATAAAGAAATAACCTATAGGAAGACCAAGAAGGACCCTTCCTAATTCTTGGTCACTAACTTTAGTATCTCTATTTATTAAAATCTTATCCTGATTGCTAATTTCAAAAGTGCCTACTCTTTTTTTATAAAATAAAGCTTTATTTTTAGAAGTCTTTGTGAAGTTCTCATATTTATAGTTTTTTATAGGTAAAACTATATTTTTATTTTCTTCAAGTTTTAATGATAATTTAGAAAATTTAAAATCCTCTTCTTGAATCTTATTATCTTCCAAGAAGGAAATCTTAAAAAAGGATTCAATACAAAGACCGTAAGCTTTGTAATAGTACATTTATGATAAATGAAGGGATGTTTTTATGTAGTTAGGTCGTTAACGGCGAATTGATCACCAGTACCAATAATTTTGGGATCACTGCCTTCATTACCGCCTTTAATAAGGCTCTTGGCTGAGCCAAGCTCTATAATATGAGGTTTTATCCAGTTTATCTTTTCCATTTTCTTCATCAACTTTTCTTTGAAGGGCCGATCAGTATACATCTTTTCTTTTTTTTTGTACAAAAAAAATAGTTTTATTATTTAAAGGGTTTATCTTTTATCCACCAAGAAAGAGCTATTAATTGAAAAATTAATTGAGAATTCTCTATCTCATTTTTTCCTGAAATAAACTCATTAATTATATTTTTTATAATATAGTTTTTATCTAGAATTTTTGACATATTATTTTCTTTAAAAATTTCATATTCTAAATCTACTTGTTTTAAGGAATTTATGGCAATAGGGCTAATATTTGCTTTTGAAAACCTATTAAGTATCTCATTATCTAAATAACCCTCCATTGCTTGTCTAAAGTAATATCTCGTTTTTCCATCTTTTATTCTATATTTTCCGGGGACTGCAAGACAAAACTCCATTATCCGCCTATCAAAGAAAGGATATCTCTCCTCTATGCCATATCTTGAAGAGTCTAAATCAGAGAATTCCATTGCAGTTTCCCAAATTGGCCATTCCAGAGTTCTTATATGAAGTTGTTGGACAGTTCCTGAAAATCCTAGTTTTGAATAGCCATAATGTTGCTTATAGGCATTTGAAGCAAGAGGATGATAATTACCTCTATAATTATTTTTTATCATATTTAGTTTCTTTTGGAAGTCATTCTTTCTATATAAGTACTGCAAGATCCACAATATCTTTTCTGGGATAAGAGGCTTAACTAAGAAATTACGTAATGCCATATAATTAGAATGTCTTTTTCCATTATATTTATTGAGAAGTTTAGTCTCTTTAAGAAGTTTTATTAGCTTCATGCGTTTAGCTAACTCGAAAAAATATTCATGTCCATAAGAAAGAACTGAATCTCCATCAAATCCATCAAATAATACTCTAACTTCATCTTTATTAGCCCTCTCTAGAATACAAATATCTAAATATCTATTTGCATGTGGCGTTACCTCTCCATAAGAATTATTTTCGTAGTTTATATAGTCCAAGCTATTAATTGTATTTGAATCAATAGGGATTAATACATGATCAATATTCTTATGTTTAGCTGCAAGCTTCATAAACTTAAATTCATCAGTTTTATTAAATTCTTGTTTTGAGAGATTTTTGAAAACCGCAGAATAAGCCTTGATCCCTTTAGGACTTAAATTTGCAAGAACATTAGTTATAGCACTAGAATCTATTCCACCACTTAGTTTTGAACCTATATTTCCATTTGCTCTCATTTGTTCTTTTATAACTTTTACAAAAATTTCTTCAAATTGCTCTTGGCATTCAGAGATAGTATTGAAATTAAAGACTTTTTTTGGTTCGAAGAAGAAATATTTTGTCTTATTTATAGATCCATCATTTAGGTTGATGCTTATATAATTACTTTTAGGAACTTTATAAATATTCTTGTAGAAAGTTTTGCCTTCCTTTCCGCTTAAAAAGATTATGTAGTCAACAATTCTATCTTTGTCTATGACTAGATCATTATTTAAACAAGACGCAATACCTTCAACTTCCGAAGAGAATACGAATTTATTTTTGTCTATAAAGTAAAATAATGGCTTCGAACCAATATGATCTCTAGCTAAATGGATTCTATTGTGGCTTATATCGAATATAGAAAAAGAGAAAGAGCCAACTATTTCTTTGGCACAACACCCCCCCCATTTAAGAAAACAAAATCTTAATAATTCAATATCTGTCAGTTGATTTTGTTTTATATTTAATTTCTTCTTTAATTCATTCCTATTATCAATTCTTCCATCTAATTGTAGAAACAAATGATTTGAAGGGTCATAGTATGGTTGTTTTTCTTTGATACTCTCAGGTGTCGTATGTAGCTGGAGACTAATTAGTCCGTAATGATCTTCTTTTATAGATCTCTTTGTATCATATACTCTAGTAGATAGACTTTTTTCTAGATTTCTGAAGGATTCTAAACTTAATCTTTTTTTACCTAAAGCAATTACTCCGCCAATTGCACTCATTAACCTATTTCCATTATGGGAGTAAAAGTGTCTACAGGTTGAGAATTATTTGAAACAAGAATGTCTTCTATTTCTATCCAGGTATGTGAAAAGAATGAAGAATTGTCTCTTGTGGCTCCAATTACTAGTTTAGGTTCTTTTCCAATTCTTCTTAACAAGATAAATAAAATTGAAGAGTGATTAAGGCAGTTTTCAATGTTCAATAACCGAAGAAGCTTATTGATGAAGAAAATCAATTGATTAATAGGAATATCTAATTTTATAGACCTTTTAGCTGAATAGGCTTTTAAGAAATTAATAAAATCTTCAAAAGAAAGTAATTTTTTATATAAAACTATAAATGCAGTGCAATACAAGGAGATAAATAGAAGTAATAAGTATGTATATAGGTTCTTAATCACCGATTATTATTAATCCTTTTTCTTCTGATTCAGTTATAAATTCCTTAAGATCTTCTTTTAGTTGTTGCTCTGGTGCATCGAATTCTTCTACAAGGCCATTGAGTATCGACATAAAATCTTGATACTTCTCCATGAGCTCCCATATTTTAGTAGCAGTTGAATTGAGCTCTAGGTATTTTCCAGTTTCTACATTTAATATAACTGTTTTTCCTTCTATATCAGAATAGACACATTTTTCATTTATCTTTATTTTGACGTTTTTCATTAGTAAAAATATAAACTACCAGTTTTTTGTGCAATTTTGTATGAACTTCTGATACTAATAATGCCTATAATTAAGAAAGTTAATCCAAGTAGACCTAGCCATAATAAGCTATCTAAAACATCAACAATAATTATTGTTCCTGAGTAAAGCTCTCTAAGAATATCTAGAGTATGAGTTATAGGTAAAAGTTTTGACAGCAGAATCACGGGTTCGGGATAAACACCTTGAGGTATAAAAATTCCCCCTATAATAGATGCGATCATCATATAAGCATATGCAATTGGATTTCCTTGCTTAAAGAGTACAGTATATGCTCCAGATATCAATCCTATGCCCACCAAAGAAATAGTGGTTAGAATCAGAGTCAAGACTAGTATATCTATATTTGAGAATGTAAATAGAGTGGCTCCAAATATAAACTGACCAAAAAATAAATAAATAGATATTCTCACTGTACCTAGTATGAAAGGGTAAGCATAACTTGGTAAAAGTAGCTGCAATATTCCTCCAGGTGAAATTAATATAGAATCCATAACCCCTGTTAATTGATAGTTTCTCAATTCTTGAGAAATCTTATTTATAAGTAAAAAAGTAAAATCAGATATAGCTATTCCTATAATAACAAATGAATAATAGCTAGAAGTTGTTAGATAAGGGTTTTCATTTACGTCTACTATCTTTGAGAAATAAAAGAAAACTAAAGCGTTTAGAAAAATAACAAATATAGTGTTTATGAAAGATATCTTATAACTAAGAGCTATTAGAAAATCTCTTCTTAAGAAGGCTAGCCAAATTGTTAATTTATGATGCATGATTATTTAATGAATTATCATTATTTATTTTATCTATTTTAAATATTTCAGGACTTAATTCATTAAGCTCAGATAAGTCATGTGTGACCCATAAAATTATTTTATTTGGATCTTGTGATCTTTCTTGATTTAACCTTTTAAAAAGGAGTTCTTTTGAATCTTGATCAAGTGAATTTGTTATCTCATCAAATAGCATCACTCTAGAGTTCTTTAGAAATGTTCTGCAAAGATTAACTTTCTGCTTTTCTCCTGAAGAAAGGGTCATATATCTATTATTTCTTAACTCATTAAGTCCAAAAAAATCTAGTAAGGAATCAACTTCTTTATTCTTATGATTTAATCCTTTATATAATTTTCCAAAAAAGAGTAGATTCTCAATTACTGATAGTCTCCAGAAAAAAGACCTTTCATTGTTATTGGTAAAAGAGATATCAGATGGGAGTATAGATTTCTGATCTAGATAAACAGACCCTAAATTTGGAGTAAGTAAACCTGAAATTATTCTTAATAAAGTTGTTTTTCCTGAACCATTGCTTCCTTTAATTAAAAGTATTTGACCATTTTCGACCTCAAAAGAAATATCTTCAAGTACACTCTTTTCTTTTAGTGGATTTATAAGAAATAAGGTTTTAAAATTTATCTCTTTAAAGGACTTACTTATATTCTTAACTTTTAGCACGATACGAATTCTATTATCTGATTATGATTCATAAAAGAATCTTAGCAAAAGAACCTCCAATTTTTATTATTGATAATTTTATCTCAAAAAGAGAGTGCCAATCTATTATTGAATCAAATAAGGATCAACTCTTAAGGGCTGAAACAAGATCAGGGTCAGATACTTATAGGAATAATTATGCAAAATCCTTAGAAAGTGAGTCTAAACACCACTCATTTATTTTGGAAAAGATTTTATTTGAATTAAATCTTTCTTCTGAATTCTTTGAACCAATTCAAATACAGAAATACAAAAAAGGACAAAGATATAAAGAGCATTTTGACGCTAGAGACATCTCAAATACTGACGAGCTTGAGAAAAATTTTATGCAAAGAAAAATTTCTTTGATTATCTATCTTAATGAAGATTTTTTAGGAGGAGAGACATTCTTTCCTAAATTGGATTTAATAGTAAATCCAAAAATAGGTAGGCTCTTATTCTTTGAAAATTGCTTTAAAGAATCTGAGTTTCCTCATCCTTTTTCTTCGCATGAAGGAAAAGAAATAATCTCTGGTGAGAAATGGATATTAACTCTTTGGTCTAACGAGACAATAAATAAAGATAAAAAAAACAATACAATTAAACTTTGATAAATTATATTGACTCTAACTTATTAAATTTAAGGAGTCGTTATGTCAAAAAGTCTACAATTAATTTTCTGCACAATTTTATTCATTTTTTCTATCAACATTTATTCTCAATCTACAGGTGTTGAAGACTTAAAAGGCTGTCTAGATGATAATCAGAAGCTTATAAATAGTTATCAAAAAGATGAGGCTATATCTTCAGCTTTAAAATGTATGTATTCGTTTATAGAAAGTATTGAAAGTCAATCAGTAAATAGATCTGAGCTAATAAATCCATATATTAATAGCAGTCTTATAGAATCTATGTATATCAAGGATAGTCAGAATGTAACCCCTGCCTCAGGACTAGCAAGTAATACTTATTTAGGATCTGATGCTCTTAGTTCTCTGCAAGGAAATGTTTACAACACAGCAATAGGAAATGTTGCTCTTTACCACAATTCTGCGGGTGATTCTAATACGGCAATTGGTGCATCTTCTATGGCATTGAGTATAAGTGGTAATAATAATGTAGCTATCGGCTATAAAAGTTTACTTAGTAATACTGAAGGTAATAATAATATAGCGATTGGCTACAAAGCTTTAGCAAGTAATCAAGGTTCTGGGAATGTGGCCATTGGCTATGAAGCTGGAATTGAATTATTAGGCCAAATAAGTAATAAGCTCTATATAGGAAATAGTGGTTCTAATCTAATTACAGGAGATTTTTCTAATGGTGATCTGACTCTTGGTCAAGCAGCCCAAGGGACAGTCTACATTGCTAATAAATTATCTGTTGGAAGCATCACCGATTTAGAATCATTTTTGTCTAGTTTATCCAATTCCTATGATATTTCTTCTAACTCTGCATCAATTCAAGAAAATACATCAAATATATCTACAAATACTTCTAACATTTCTAAAAACACTTCTGATATTTCATCAAATAAGGAGAATATAGCTGTTAATACTACTCAAATAGCTTCTATAGCAAATAGTATAGATTCTCAAAATGCTATAAACGATTATTTAATGGAAGACTATAGTGTAGGTATTTCTTCTGCAATAGCTATGGGTCAGATAGAAGTATCTCATGAAGGATTTTCAATTGGTATAGGTAGAGGAAGTTTTAATAGTGAAAGTGAAAGAGCAATAGGGCTTGGTTATGGAGGTAAATTTAAAGATACAAAATTTATCCTTAGAGCTTCCAAAACATCAAGAGCAACAGGAGTAGGTTTTACTATAAATTTCTAAAGAAAATCTTTGGATTTACTTAGTAGCTTCTATAATTAGAGAATAATCAGCCCTATGTGGTCTCTCTAAAGAGAGATCGAAATTATTTCTAGTTTCACCTGATTTACAAAGATTTATGTTTGAAAAACCAGCCTTGCCTAGTTCTTTAACAAATTTCTCGTAATACCAGAAGTTAATATGGCCATGAGTTGATAGTTCATCTTTAGATTGAAGAGAAATTGCCCAATCACAGAACTCATCAATAGATAGCGACTCTAATTTTTCCTCTAAGGTTTCTTTCGAAGCAATTACTGGAATTTGAATATTTTGTTTATAACAGGATATTAATCCTAGAAAAGCAATATGGTATTCACCATATATTGAGTCAAAACCTAAACCTTCAACTAAGAGCTTATTGTTATCCTCTTGGACTGTTATTACATAATCTTTCTTTACTTTATTTCTGTAATCATTAATCATCTTTGACACATCAGGGGTTTCAATTCTTAACACCCCATCAGTATCCAAAACATTAAAGATTTTTTTGAATAAATAAGAGCTTGCATCTTGAGATAAATGTTCAAGGCAATGAGAAGAATAGACATTTTTGACCCTGTCAATTTTTATTTCATAGTCTAGAGTCTCTAGGTTTAAATTTATATCTGAATCATTGATATCTAACAGAGTCCAATAGGGCCTAGGCCAATGTGCATAAGACTCTCCTATAGCCAAAAAGTTAGAGTTTGGCTGATTAAAATATCTATAAGATAGAAAATAAGATTTTTTTAAGTAATATTTAAACTTTCTTAATAAAAATAAAATCCTCTTAGGTAGGTGTTTTTTCATTTGTTCTTTATCAAGTAACATTTAGAAGCATTTTATAAGAGATTCATTTATTTCTAAATAGAATTAGATAATTATTAAGCAATGGTGCCCAGAGGTGGAATCGAACCACCGACACAAGGATTTTCAGTCCTTTGCTCTACCAACTGAGCTATCTGGGCTTAAAATTACCAGAATTATACTACTTATGGTAAGACCTTAAAGATAAAAAAATTGGTTATATTAATAGTTATCCTTATTTAAAAAAATGTAAAGGAATATCATCTTAAACTTAACTAGCACTCATTATAAGATTTATCTAGTGGGTTTATCTTTATATTAAAATCTTTATGCTTAATATCTTTTTCAGATAAAACAGGGTTTGTTACAGGCCAGGAGATATTAAATAATGGGTCATTCCATCTTATGCCTCTTTCTTTATCTCCATTGTATTTAGATGAAACTAAATAACTCACCTCTGTATTTTCTTCTAAAGTAATAAAGCCATGTGCAAACCCCTTAGGAATATATAGAGATTTAGTATTTTTGTGACTTAATTCGAATGCTTCATGATTCATGAAAGTTGGGCTTTCCTTTCTTATGTCGATAATCACATCAAGTATGGATCCAGATTGACATCTTATGTATTTCACTTCAGCCGATTCTCCTATCTGATAATGCATACCTCTTAAGGTCGATTTTAGGATAGACCTAGAGACATTTTGTTGTAAGAATCTTGTTTCTAAACCCATCTCTTCGAACTCATCTACACAAAAAGATCTAGCAAAAAAACCTCGATCATCTCCTCTTTTTTCAAGCTCAATGAGATATACATCTTTTAGGCTTGTTTCTTGGAATTTCATTTAATTTTACTAATATTTTTCTTTAGAGTTTTTAGTCGAATAAACTGATCTCCGTTAAAATCATCAGAATCGAATTCATAATCCATTAGCTTTTCTGATAATTCCTTCATTCCGCTTTTTAAATTATATTGAAACTTAAAATTAGGAAATAGAGAAGTAAATTTATCAAAATTAACTCTATAATCTCTTGAGTCTGTAACCGCTTCTCCAGTAAAGCAGATTGATACATCTTGAAAGATTTCCTTAGTTAATTCAGCTACCTCTTTTACTTGGAAGTTTTGGCTATTGTGGCCGACATTAATAATTTGTTTGTTAATCTTTGAATTGTCTGCTTTAAGAAATTCAAATAAAGCATTTGCTATATCTCTACAATGGATTAAAGGCCTCCAAGGACTCCCGTCACTCATAATTCTTATTTCTCCGAGTGCAACAGCGCATGCTAGGAAGTTATTTACAACTAAATCTATTCTTAGATTTTTTGAGTAACCATAAGCTGTTGAATTTCTTAAAAAGCTAACGCAAAAATTATCATCAGCTATATCCATTAATGACTCTTCAACATATATTTTGGATTTTGCATATGCTGTTAAGGGCTCAGTTTCGTCACTTTCTACCATATCTAATTTTTCAGATTTACCATAAATAGAACATGAGCTAGACATTAAGAATTTTTTTACTCCAGCATCTTTACATTTTTTTGCAAACTCTGTTGTTCCTTCAGCATTAATCCTCATAGTTATGTTTTCATCTAAGTCACCCATTGGATCATTAGATATAGCTGCTAAATGTATTACTTCATCTATATTTTCTAGGTACTCTTTATCTAAATCCCTGAAATCACAAATTATTTCATTATCTATAGGAGGAAAATCTTCCCATGCATTTTCTTTAAATAGACCTAGATCACAACCATATACATTGTAATCTTTAGAACTAGTCAAGATCTCCACCATATGGGGTCCTATATAACCTAAATGTCCAGTAACCAAAATATTTTTTCTTTTCATATTTTTCATGAATTTGTTAACTCTAGCAGATATTGAAATAAATTTTAGATACAGTTATTAAGAATAACTTAAAAAGGTTTTATTTTACATTCAAAGATACTTACTTAGAACATATTTAGCTATTGCCAATGAAGAAGTAAAGCCAGGAGATTCTATGCCCATGATATTCACTATATTTTTATTTCCCTTTACAAGTTCATTAGAAATAAAAAAATCATCATATGTTTTTCCATCAAAACTAATTTTAGGCCTTATACCACAGTAATCCGCATGCAGATCATCAATGTTCAAATCAGGTAAGTAGGCTTTAATAGAATTATAGAATTTATTTTTTTTATCCTTAGCAACCTGATAATCAATGGTATCAATGTATTCAACATCTGGACCAAATTTTACGTTTCCATCAAGATCATGTGTTAGGTGAATACCTAGACCACCCTCTTCGGGCAAAGGATAGATAAGGTTTCTGTAAGGAGTTTTTTTAAATATTTTAAAATATGTACCTTTAGCATAATTATTTTGTGGTAGGAGAGAATGTGAGATATTTTCAATCCTTTTTGCTGTGTCAACAGCATGTAGACCAGAAGCATTAATAAAAAATCTACATTTAAGATGATATTGATCTCCAAAAAAAACATTAATTTTATTATCATCAAATGAAACATTTTCTACTGGTGTATTGAAAGCAACTGTAGATCCGTTTTCTGTAATCAATTTTAAAAGTTTCAACATAAAATCATGAGAATCAATAATTCCAGTAGAAGGAGAATATAGAGCAGAAAAAATTCCAGATAAGCCATCTTTTTCTAGTTCTTTATTGTTCTTATAAAAAAGATCATTCATATTACATTTCTGAGCATTTTCTTGGATCTTTCTTAATTTCTTATCCTGATTTTTATCAGACGCAATTATGTATTTTCCAATTTTTTTATATCTTACGGAATGCGCATCACAAAATTTATAGATTAAATCTTTTCCCTCTATACATAACTTAGATTTTAAAGAGTTAGGCTCATAGTAGATCCCTGCATGCACAACTTCACTATGTCTAGAAGATGTTTCTTCGCCAAAGGAAGGATTTTTGTCTACGACTAAACATTGATAACCTTTTTTTGATAGAGTGTATGCTAGCGCAAGGCCTATAACTCCAGCGCCAGCAATCACTACATCAAAATCAACAAATTTATTTGTATTAGTCATCTGTTAGCTGATTGGAAGTTAAAGAAGTAAGGAAAAGTCATTCAGGCACATATCCTTTGGGTTTGCTATATTCTTTATTTTCTAGAAATAAGTCCATCTGAAGGTTAAGCCATGTTCTAGAATCTTTATTCATAAGGTCCATTTTGTTTTCATTTATCAGCATCTTTTGATGATTGAGCCATTCATGCCATGCCTTCTCTGAGACAGTATTAAATATTTCCAAGCCTTTAGGTCCTGGATAAGGAGGGCGGTCTAGTCCCTTAAGCATTATGTTGTATTTCTTGCAGTGTACTTTTCTAGTCATGACTATTGGCTTTTATTTTAATTAGGGTATTTTTTATTGGTTTCGGCAAAGCCAATTTATCAAT
>CACOMS010000006.1 GCA_902628375.1 uncultured SAR86 cluster bacterium
GGTACTCTAGAGGCTTTAGAAAGCTCCGAAGCTTGTTTTCAGCCTGACGGGATGAGCATGTTAGGACAAGGTGGAGGATGGAGTGGATCAGAAGATTGTTTGTATCTTAATGTCTGGTCTCCCAAAGAAGCCAATGACAAAAAACTTCCAGTAATGATGTGGATTCATGGAGGGGGCAATAGAATGGGTTCAGCTTCCGGATATGATCCTCAAGCTATGGTATCTAAGCAAGATGTGGTCGTAGTGGTAGTTCAATACAGAATGTCTACTCTGGGCTGGTTTAGACATCCTTCATTAAGAGATGGCACAACAAGTGCAGAAGATGATTCTGGAAATTTTGGTACTTTAGACACCATTATGGCTTTGAGGTGGATAAAGGAAAATATCAGTGCCTTTGGTGGCGATTCATCTAACGTGACTATTTTTGGAGAATCTGCTGGGGGTCATAATGTTGCTGCTCTTTACGCTTCACCTCTTGCGCAAGGACTATTTCATAAAGCCATTGTTCAAAGTGGAATTGTTTCTACTGCCTCTGCTGTTCAAGCAGAAAGTTATTACCCAGAGACACGAATATCTGGAACGGTGAGCTCCAAAGAAATGGTTAATTCTTTGTTAATTGCAGATGATTTAGCATCTTCTGCAGATGAGGCAAGTAAAGTTCAAGACTCTATGTCTAATGAAGAATTATCTGAATATTTAAGAAATAAGTCTCCTGCCCAAATTTTAGAAGCAGAAGTTAAAGCAGAACCTAGATTAGGGGGTATGACTAGAGCATACAATGATGGACATGTAATCAGATCTGACGGAATAGAAGCTATATTTTCTGATGCTTCAGCTACGAGAGGTCCTATTATTTTTGGAACAAACAGATATGAAACAAAACTATTTAATATGTGGAATCCTTCTCTTGTAAGATCAGGGGAAGAAACTAACGGGTTTCTGCCATGGCTAACATCATGGGTACTTCCAGCACTTCCTCAAGAAATTTATAGACCTGATTATTATGATGCCGTTAACCAATATGGATCAGATTCATGGAAAGAGAAGGCTGCTGATACACCTGCTAGTCAAATGTACGCTTCAGGCCATATGAATACATATGTTTATCGTTTTGATTGGCAAGATCTTCCTGAGTTTAATGGTGTTGAGTTGAGTAGGTTAGCAGGAGCTGCTCACGCTCTAGAGATACCTTTTGTATTCGGTTCTTTTTTTGATAGTTTTATGATCAAAACTTTTTTTGATAAGGAAGCTCTTAATTCAGCAATGAAGCTTTCTGACCATATGATTTCTTACTGGACTCAATTTGCTTATACAGGAGATCCTGGCATGGGTAGAGATAGTACTTCTCCAGAATGGAAACCTTGGTCGGAAGAAGATACCTATATTGTTCTAGATTCAGATAGAGGTCAGAATATTTCCATGCGAAATAATATCGTGTCATGGGAAAGTCTCGTACAAGATTTAACCTTA
The DNA here is from genome assembly GCA_902628375.1 of uncultured SAR86 cluster bacterium. Classification (GTDB taxonomy): domain Bacteria; phylum Pseudomonadota; class Gammaproteobacteria; order Magnimaribacterales; family Magnimaribacteraceae; genus CACOMS01. Next base: position 1,471 of record CACOMS010000006.1, read on the forward strand.
GATACTAGATTAAGTAATAAAGAAAAATGCGAGATTCTTTATGGAGGATCCAATGAAGATGATGGTTATCCTTGGGATGCGTTTAATGAATTCGAAGGTGGATATTGTCTTAGTTTAGATTTATCCTATTTAGACAGAGGAAGAAGAGAAAGCACAGAAGGAGATAACAATGACTAAAGAAGTAGATTTCTATTTTGATTTTGCTAGCCCCAATGCCTATCTTAGCCACCAAGTGGTGAAGGAGATAGAAGAGAGAACAGGTACTAATTTCAATTATATCCCTGTCTTGTTAGGGGGAATATTCAAAACCACTAATAACAAACCTCCTATGGAACAGTTTTTTGGTGTTTTAAATAAAAACGAGTATCAGGCTTTGGAAATGAAACGTTTTCAAGAAAGACATGGAATAAATAAATTTAACATGAATCCTCACTTTCCAGTAATTACCTTACAGGTTATGAGGGCTGCTATAGGAGCACAAAAAGATGGCTATCTTGATAGATACATAGAAGAGGTTCTTAAACATATGTGGGAAGAGCCCAAAAAAATGGACGACCCTGAAGTTATCCATAAAGCTTTCACAGAATCAGGTTTTGATGCTGATAGGCTTTTAGAGCAAATGCAGGATCCTGAAATTAAAGCTGAACTCATTTCGAACACTGAAGAAGCTGTAAAAAGAGGAACTTTTGGAATACCAACTTTTTTTATTGGAGAAGAAATGTATTTTGGGAAAGATACCTTGTGGCAAGTTGAAGAAGCGCTTTCAGAATGACCAAAGAGTATGAGAATATCCTTATAGAAGATCCAGAAGATGGCATAAGAAGGATTGTTCTCAACAGACCCAACAAACGTAATGCGTTATCAAATTCTTTAAGAAAAGAACTTTTTTCTGCTTTGGAAGAGGCAGACCAAGACAAACAGGTAAAAGTTATTATCCTCAGTGGTGCAGGTAAATGTTTTAGTGCTGGCTATGACCTAAGTTCTGATGTATCTGCTGATTTGCCTTATCACACAGGAAAAACGGATGGTTTCTGGCCAAGACACGTAGTTGAAGGTGCTTTTAAAATATGGGATTTATCTAAGCCAACCATAGCCCAAGTTCATGGATATTGTCTGGCCGGAGGAACAGAGTTAGCCACTGCTTGTGATTTAGTATATGTATCCGAAGATGCGGAAATAGGGTATCCAGTTGTAAGATCCATGAGCCCACCAGATAACCAATTCTTTCCTTGGTTGATGGGGATGAGAAATGCAATGGAGATGATGTTAACTGGAGAATCTATTTCAGGAATTGAGGCTGTAGAAAAGGGCTTTGCTAATAGATGCTTTTCTTCAGATTCTTTAACTGAAGAGGTAATATCGATAGCAAGGAAAGTATCGAAGGTTCCTTCTGACTTACAAGCAATAAATAAAAGGTCAATTCATAGGCAAATGGAAGTAATGGGGATGAGGACAGGTATAAGATATGGAACGGAGGTTCAGGCCTTAGCTATGCATTCAAAATCAACTCAAGAGCACCTTAAAGAACTTAATAAAAATTTAAATGAAGCCCTTTCGAAACGAGATTCAGAATTTGGCGACTATCGAACAAAAGACAAGAAAGACTAATCAAGATTTAGCCCAGCTATAAAATCTTCAAATGTTTCTAGACATCCAGAGTAGTGGATAGTTTGCATGTTTCTGGTAATCATTTCTTTCCAGTTATCTTTAGCTTTTTGTTGAGCTGGATCTTTGTAGCCATCCAATGAACCAACGGTAAATCCCAAGTATTCAATCCATATATTTATGAATAAAAGTTTAATGTCTATCATCATTTGATCAAAAGGATATTCTTCTCTAATTTCTGATTTATGAGAACATAATGATTCATAGTAAGTTTTGGTTAGTTCTTCGAATCTATGAATCATTCCACTTTCCAAAGAATAAGAGTTGAACCATACTTGTCCAAATTCATTGCTGGCAGGCCCAGCAACCCACATTTGCCAATCTATAACTCCCATGGTGCCATTCTTTTTTGATTTAAAAATATTATTGCCTCTCGCATCTCCATGTGTGATGGTTCTAGGAGTATTCTTTAAGCTTTCAATTAGTGCTTCTTGAATCTTTTTACCATTCTTAGATGCATATATCTCAGTTATTCTCTCAATGGTTGATCTAACTTCTTCATCAACCATAGACAACATAGGCTCTTCATAGACTTCTTCCCATTTAGGAAGAACATCATCCCAAGTTGTAGTTCCATCTTCTGACCAATATTCATCATTTAAAGATTGCCAATGAGCTTTGAAAGGACCTAAACCAGGTTGATCAGAAACAGGTTCACCCCAACAAGCAGCATGAAAAGAGGCCAGGTCTTTCATAAACTGCTCCGTATCTTCAAAATTCATTGGATTTTCGAATTGATCAAAGGGAACCCATTCGTCTTCACAAAAATCCTCTAAAACTAAGCAAAATTCTCTGCAATCGAGATCATTTTCATCTTTAAAGATACCGTAGCAATCTGGAACTCTTATAACCTGTTTAACTGTATCTATTAAAGTCGAATAAAAATAAACTTCCTTTGCATAAACTTGTGTTGAGAGGCACATCTCAACAATTTCAGGTATTTCTTTCGTGCATTTAATAAAGCAACTTTTTGGTAAGTTTTTTTCTAAAGCTTCAGTATGATTTTTATACTCTATATCTTTAACTCTAAAGGCATCCGCTAAAACGCCACCATCTGTCATGCTGGTGTCCAAACCAAAGGAAGTGATTTCTGAACCAAAACACTCAGAGAGAAATTCATTAGTTACCTCTTCTGGATGAAGAGGGTAGTTTCTTGCTGATCCCTCAGTATTCATTTAACTTCCTTATTTGTTGATTTAGTTTAAGAAACTATCATCTTTTTGGAGCATTAGGTCATAGATAGGTTGGTAGCTTAGCCAAAAAGCGATTTCAGAACCTACTTGGCCTTTTGTCATCTCCGCAGTTTCATCTGATATTCTTTCCACTTGACCTACTGCTTCTGCCACTAATTGGGACTGACAACATCTATCCATAGAGAGAAAACCCCAAAGGGCAGCATCAACAGTTTCTCCAGTAGTTAGAAGTCCATGATTTTTTAGAATAGCTGCTCTTTTATCGCCAAGAGCTTCTGCAATTCTATCTCCTTCGTCAGTTTCCAAAACAACACCAGTGAAGTCATCAAAGAGAACATGATCGTTAAAAAATGCACAAGAATCTTGAGTGATTGGGTCTAATAGTCTTCCTAAAGAAGAAAAGGATTTACCATACATAGAATGTGAGTGGGCTGCAGCTTTTACATCTGGTCTTGCTTCATGCAGCCTGGAGTGTATTGCAAAAGCAGCTGTATTAACTGGTCTATCGCCTTGAACCACCTTTCCATCTCTATCTACTAAAAGAAGATCTGACACACAAATCGTATCAAAATGCATTCCAAATGGATTAACCCAGAAATAATGCGGGTATTCAGGGTCTCTATAAGTAATGTGTCCTGCGACTCCTTCATCAAAGCCAAAGTGAGCAAACATTCTAAAACCACTTGCAAGCCTTTCAAGGCCGAGCCTTCTTTCTTCTTCAACCGTATTGGTCTCAATCATAGAAACTTTTCCTAATTCTTTTTGAGGTAATTTTCCTTCATTTATATCAATTTCTTTATCTAGAACTTCTTTTGTTTCAAATTGAGATGATTCACCACCATTTGTGATTGTGTCCTGATCAATAACCTCTTTCATATCTTTCCCCATAAATAAATAGTTTTCCTTCTGTAAATATTAGCTTATTTGATAAACTGTCCAATTTCCAGACATTATAATTATTATTATGCCAAAAATTAGTTACAGAATAGAAAAAGACAGCCTTGGTGAAGTTAAAGTTCCTAGAAAAGCATTATGGGGAGCTCAAACTCAAAGAGCAGTAGATAATTTTCCAATAAGCGGGATAAAAATGGATTTTCCTTTCACTAATTCATTTGTTGATTCCTTGGGATTAATTAAAGATGCGGCTGCAAAGGCAAATAAAAGCTTAGGCCTTCTTCCTGCAAGAAAAGCCAGCGCTATTTCTAAAGCAGCCAAAGAAGTCTGGCAGAGTAAACATAATGAACACTTTCCACTTGATGTTTTTCAAACTGGCTCAGGCACAAGCTCAAATATGAATGCCAATGAAGTGATTGCTAATTTAGCTAGCAAATATAGCGGGTTGGATATAGATCCTAATGACGATGTAAATATGAGCCAAAGCAGTAACGATGTTATTCCTACTGCCATTAAAGTAAGCGCACATATGGATTTAACTAAGAAGCTTTACCCTGCTTTAGATAAGTTAATATTGAATATAGATAAAAAGGCTGAGAGCTTAGAAGGTCTAGTTAAAACTGGTAGAACGCATTTAATGGATGCTATGCCTATAGATTTTAGCCAGGAACTTTCTGGATGGTCTTCGCAACTGAAGAATTCAAAAGAGACACTTATCTTTTTAGAAAAAAGATTACTAGAACTACCTCTTGGAGGCACAGCTATTGGTACCGGGATTAATGCACATCCTAGATTTGCCAAAGTGTTTGCAAAAGAGCTATCAAAATTAAGTGGTGGTTCTTGTAAATGTGTCCCAAGTGATAATTTCTTTCATGAATTAAGTGCACAAGACACCGCCGTTCAAGTTTCAGGAGAATTGAAGAATTTGGCCATAATTTTGATGAAGATATCTAACGACCTTAGATGGATGAATAGCGGACCCTTATCTGGTTTATCTGAAATCGAACTAAAAGCCCTTCAGCCTGGAAGTAGCATTATGCCAGGCAAAGTAAATCCCGTTATACCTGAAGCTGTAACAATGGTAGCTGCAGATGTAATAGGTAATGACGCGACCATAACCGTGGCTGCTCAATCAGGAAACTTCCAACTTAACGTAATGCTACCTGTGGTTGCTTATAATCTTCTTAAGAGCATGGCAATCCTTACTGGAGGAATGAATGTTTTAGCTGATAAAGCAATTAAGTCTTTCAAAGTTAATAAAAAATCTATTCAAGCTTCCTTAGACAGGAATCCAATTTTAGTGACGGCACTTAATCCAATTATTGGTTATGCAAAAGCTGCTGAGATAGCAAAAAAATCTTACAAAGAAGGCAGATCAGTAATAGATGTCGCTGCAGAGGAAACAGATATACCTCTTTCAAGATTAAAAAGGTTATTAGACCCTAAGAAGTTAACTTCAGGCGGAATAAAGTAAATGAGTGATCTGGTCACCGAGTCATGTGAGGCTTGTCGTGCAGATGCACCCAAGGTTAGCGATGAAGAATTAGCTGAATTAATTAAAGAAATTCCAAATTGGCAGCCTATCACAGAAGATAATATTCTAAGACTAAGAAGAACGTTTGAATTTAAAGATTATTTATCAGCACTAGAATTCACTAAAAGTATTGCTCAGATGTCTGAAGAGGAAGGACATCATCCAGCTATTCTACTTGAATGGGGCAGTGTAGAAATCACTTGGTGGAGTCACAAGATAAAAGGACTTCATCGAAATGACTTTATTGCAGCAGCTAAAACCGACAGCATAAGAGAGACTATAAAATAAAAAATAAAAGGAATTAGAATTTTATATGGAAGTTATTAAAGATCAGCCTGATTGGTTTAAAGAAGCATTAGCAGTTGAACACGTAGACAGCTTCTTAAATATTTCTGGAGCTAATATTCACTACATGGAGTGGGGAGATAAATCAAAGCCTTCAGTCATTATGGTTCATGGTAATCATGCCCATGCACATTGGTTTGAATTTATAGGGGGTATGCTTGCAGATGAGTATCATTTTGTAGTTATAAGCTTCAGTGGAATGGGTCTCAGTGATTGGAGGTCACGATATGACAAGTCAACTTTTGTAGAGGACATTTGGGGAGTTGTTAAAGAACTAAAGTTAGATAATCCTGTTGTTGTAGGACATAGTTTTGGAGGAATGATTTCTTTGGCAACAGCAGAAAAATACAGTGAGGAAATGTCCGCCTTAGTATTGGTAGATTTTATAGTCAGAAAACCTGAAAACCATATTGAATGGTACAAAAATATGCCTCCTTCTAGACCGCCTAAAATTAGAGCTTCGAAGGAAGAGTTAATTCAAAGGTTTAGGCTTATGCCTCCACAAGATTGCGTGAATCAATTCCTGCTTGATTACATAGCTGAAAGATCTATAAGGCAAATAGATCAAGGGTGGAGTTGGTGTTTTGATCCTTCAACTTACGATCATCTTGAAGTTGGCGATAAACAACACGAAGCTATAAATAATCTTTCGTGCCCAGTAGGGTTTCTGTACGGTGAGAATACTATGGAATTTGATACAGGAAATGCCCTTGAACAAATGATTGAGCTTATGCCTGAAGGATCTCCTGTAGTTGGACTTAAGGATGCTCAACACCATCTAATGTTAGATCAGCCTATAAATTTTGTAGCTGAATTAGATAAAATGATTAAGGATTTGATTTAAGTTCCTCTTCGAAGAACCAAATTGCAATTAAAGGTATTATCAGTATTGAACCAAGCATAATGAAAGCTAGGTCGTAATTCCCATAGAAATCAAATAACCAAGCCGCTACTAAAGTTCCACTTATTTGAAAAATAGAGATAAAAGGTTGGGCAGCACCTCTGGCTTTTCCAAAACTTTTATTGGAGTAAGCTCTATTAAATAATATGTTGCTGAGAGGTAAAGCAGATCCTCCACCAAAACCGAAAAGCATTACTAAAATAACCATTTGGTAGGGTGTTTCCACAAAGAAAATAGAAAGAATAGCTCCACTTTGGATAATCAAACTAATAGCAACTGCCGCTCTGGCATCTAACTTATTTTCAACCAACCATCCAAAGATGATCTTGCTGGCTATTGCCGGCATCGCATACATACTAAAAATAAAGGCGGCCCAAGATTGACTCCATCCTTTGCCTTCAGAGTAGAAAGTAACATGAGATAAGACTCCCATCATTGAACAGAACTGAATGGCAAACACTAAACTCAAGACCCAGAAATTTTTATCTCTAATTAATTCTTCGATTGCCCAATCTTTCTCTAAATCGTTTGTATCTATTTCTTCTTTGTCTTCTCCATCGGGAAATTGATTTATCTCTCTTGGGCTGTCGACAATAAAGAAATGCACAACTGGAATATTGATTGCTAATACAAGAATCCCAAAAATTAGATACGCCTCTCTCCAAGTTAATCCTAGGTCATTCAGAATAAAGCTCGTTAAATTAGGAAAAACAAATCCAGCAAATGAAACGCCTACAGAAGCTATTCCTAGAGCTCTTCCAGTATATTTTCTAAACCAGACAGAAATAAGTTTGGATACTGAAATATTACCCATCATTGTTACTCCTAAAGCGATCGGTAAAGTAAAGATCATTAGGAAGAAAAAGTACGAAAAGGTGAAATATAGAGAAATGAGAGACAGTCCATAAACTAATGCTCCTAAACTTAAGATTCTTTTTATGGATCCAGCATCCAGTGCTTTGCCTATAAAGGGCATAAAGAGAGATGACATAATCATAAAGATAGGAATTGGTAGTGATGCAGAGAATCTGCTTAACGAAAATTCTTTAGAGAGCTCTAGAACTACAACAGGAAACGACTGAAAGGAATAACCTACAGCACAAAAATCCAAGAAAAATGCAAGCGCGACTATCTTCCAACCGAAAAATTTGTTCATAGTTAATAATTTTTAAAGTGATGCTATAGTTTTTTCAGTCTCTTCCCACAATCTAATGGCTTCATCTGTTTCTATAGCCCAATCTGCTACCCCAACGTATCTAGCGTTTGGACCGTCATCTTGTCTAGCCGCCACATCACAGTTTTCACAATACACTCCTCCAATTTCATTGAGTTTAGGATTGGTAGCACACCATAGAGTAGTGCTTGCACCTTGAGTGGTTGATTTGAAACCTGCAGCTGCCATTTCAGATAGCTCTCCATCTTCATTAAGCCATCCCAAAGCTATCATTTCTTCTTGTTGAAGATGTCTCTGTAAAGGGGTAAAGATACCACCAGGATGAACAGATAAAGCTCTTATGCCTTCATCTTTCATTCTTGAGTCTAACTCAACTGCCAGTAGACTGGCAGCAGTTTTAGATTGACCATAAGATTGCCATTTATCGTAGGATTCTTCGAAATGAATATCACCCCATCTAATACCAGAAAGTTTATGTCCAGTAGAAGAAAGGGTAACTACTCTTGATTCACCAGACTTTAATAAAGCAGGAATTAATCCTTTGGTTAGTATGAAATGTCCAATGTGATTGACAGCAAACTGTAAATCCCAACCATTTTCTGTTGGCATTTGAGGACAGGCCATCACAGCAGCATTATTAATCAAAATATCAAGACTAGTGCCATTATCGAGAAACTCTTCTACGAATTTATTTACAGATTTAGGATCAGCTAAATCTAAATTGAGAATATCTTCTTCATTAATAATTCCATTAAGTTCTTTAATGGCGACATCACGTCTTCTTGCAGGAACAATGACTCGAGCTCCACAGTCAGACAATGCTCTTGTTGTTTCTAGACCAATTCCTGAGTAACCACCCGTCACCAAGGCTGTTTTTCCATTTAGATCTATACCCTCAAGTACATCACTTGGTTCACTTTTAGCTCCAAAACCTGAATCTAATGGTTGTTGTAATTCTGAGATCATATTCTTCCTTAAATTTTAAGATACTATATATTTTATAACTTTATCTAAGTATATAAGATTCTAAATTTTACCCTATATAAAAGTTACCTCTTTTCTGTATAATTTGAAGATGTTGCGTATAGCAGAACAAGCACTGACATTCGATGACGTAGTTTTGGTGCCAGAACACTCAGACATTCTTCCCAAGGATGTTGATCTAAAGACTCGCTTAACAAAAAATATCTCTTTAAATATTCCATTGGTTTCGGCTGCCATGGATACGGTCACGGAATCTAAGATGGGAATTGCAATCAGTGAATTAGGTGGAATAGGAGTTATTCATAAGAATTTATCGATTCAAGATCAAGCTACTGAAGTTAGAAAAGTAAAGAAATATGAAAGTGGTGTGGTGAGGGACCCCATAACCATAAGGTCTGATAAACAAGTTGGCGAATTAATACAATTAACGAATGATCTAAGTATTTCAGGTATGCCAGTTGTCGATGATGGAGAACTAGTAGGAATTGTTACCAGCAGAGATTTTAGGAATGAAAGAAATCTAGGGGCAACGGTTGCTGAGATTATGACTCCTAAAAATAAGTTAGTTACAGCTAAGGAAGGAGAAGACTTAGAAGTTATTAAAGCACTGCTTCAAGACAACAGAATAGAAAAAATCCTATTGGTGGATGAAAAATTTGAATTAACTGGACTAGTAACACTAAAGGACATCAATAAGTCTCTTGATTTTCCTAATGCTGCTAGAGATTCTGAGGGAAGATTGATAGTTGGAGCAGCTATTGGAACTAAAGCAGATACGTTGGAGAGAGCTTCTGCTCTAATTGAGTCTGGAGTAGATGTCTTGGTAGTTGATAGTGCCCATGGCCATTCGGAAGGGGTATTGAATCAACTTAAGGAGCTGAAATCTGAATTTCCAAATATTGAGCTGATTGGAGGAAATGTAGCTACAGCTGAAGGAGCCATGGCTCTTGTAAAAGCCGGTGCAGATGCGGTTAAGGTTGGAATTGGTCCAGGATCAATTTGTACAACGAGAATAGTGACTGGGGTTGGAGTACCTCAGATAACCGCAGTAGCTAATGTTGCTGATGCTTTAAGATCTAGAGACATCCCAGTTATTGCTGATGGAGGAATTAGATATTCAGGAGATATCGCAAAAGCCATTGCTGCTGGAGGTCACAGTGTAATGTTGGGTGGTATTCTTGCAGGAACGGAAGAAGCTCCTGGAGAAGTAGAGCTTTATCAAGGTAGAAGTTATAAGTCTTATCGAGGTATGGGTTCCATAGGTGCAATGGGTGGAGACCAAGGCTCCTCAGATCGTTATTTTCAAGACAATACTAACGTGAACGAAAAATTAGTACCCGAAGGTATAGAAGGTAGGGTTCCTTACAAAGGATGGATGGAATCAGTTGTGCATCAAATGATGGGTGGCTTAAGGCAAAGTATGGGTTACACAGGTTCAAAAGACATTCAAACCATGAGAACCAAACCCAAATTTGTACAAATTACTCATGCCGGTGTTAGTGAAAGTCATGTTCATGATGTAAACGTAACCAAAGAAGCCCCTAATTATCGAATTACACAAACCTAAATGGCTAAGAATCTCTTTGCCGATAAGATATTAATTCTTGATTTTGGATCTCAATACACTCAATTAATAGCCAGAAGAGTTAGGGAATTAGGTGTTTATTGTGAAATCTTTCATCACAAAAGCTCCATAGGATCTATAAAGAAATTTAATCCGAAAGGAATCATACTTTCAGGAGGGCCTGAAACGGTAAAACAAAAGGGAGCACCAAAGGTAGCTGAAAAAGTATTTGAACTTAATATTCCAATCTTGGGTATTTGCTATGGAATGCAAACAATAGCCAACCAGTTAGGAGGAAAAGTAGAACTAGCTAATAAAAGAGAGTTCGGTCATGCAGATTTAAAATTAAGAAATCAAGCAGCTGGTTTATTCAAAGGAATATCTAAAAAGAACATTAGCGTATGGATGAGTCATGGCGATCATGTTTCTGAATTGCCAAATGGTTTTAAATCTTGTGGAGTTACCTCAAATAGTCCAATAGCAGCTTTTTTCAATCCTTCTAAGAAAATTTATGGACTTCAATTTCACCCAGAAGTTACTCACACACCGCAAGGCAAAATTATTCTAAAGAATTTCGTTAGAGAAATTTCGAATTGTAAGGGTTTGTGGACATCCAAAAATATTATTTCAAGAGCAATTAATCAGATAAGAGAAGAGGTTGGTGATCAAGAAGTTCTTCTTGGGCTATCTGGCGGCGTGGATTCTGCTGTGGTGGCTGCTTTACTTTCTAAAGCTATAGGAGATCAATTAACCTGTATTTTTGTTGATAATGGTTTGCTGAGACTTAATGAAGGTGATCAGGTAATGAAGACCTTTAAAGGAAAATTTGGGATTAAAGTAAAAAGAGCTAATGCAGGAAATCAATTCCTAAGAGATTTAAAAGGAAAAAAAGATCCAGAACATAAACGTAAAGCCATAGGAAAAACCTTTATAGATGTTTTTCTAAAAGAAGCAAAAAGAAATAAAAAAATAAAGTGGTTAGCTCAAGGAACCATTTATCCAGATGTAATAGAGTCAGCTGGCACTAAAAACGGGTCTGCGCATGTCATTAAATCTCACCACAACGTAGGCGGTTTACCTAGTTACCTTAACCTTCCTGTTATAGAACCTCTGAAAGATCTTTTTAAGGATGAAGTCAGAAAGATTGGACTTGAACTGGGACTACCGAAAGAAATTCTTTTTAGGCATCCTTTTCCAGGTCCTGGTTTAGGTGTACGAATACTTGGAGAAATAAAAAGACCTTATATAAAAATTCTTCAATCAGCTGATGACATATTCATAACTGAACTAGTAAATGAGGGCTACTATGACAAGGTCAGTCAGGCTTTCGCTGTTTTTCTACCCGTCAAATCGGTTGGTGTGGTAGGGGACTCCAGAAGATATGAATACGTTATATCTTTAAGGGCGGTGGAGACAATTGATTTCATGACTGCCAAATCAGCAAAATTACCTCATGCATTTCTAGAAAAAGTATCAAATAGAATAATTAATGAAATACCTGAAGTTTCTAGGGTAACTTATGATATTTCTAGTAAACCTCCAGCAACTATTGAGTGGGAATGAGATGATACAAATTCTATTACCGATTCATATTCTTGCAGGAACAATTGCTTTGACTAGTGCTGCTCTTGCAGTTTCATCTGAGAAAGGTAAAAGACTGCATGTGCTTTCAGGTAGAGCATATTTCTGGAGTATGGTTGTTATCTTTTTAACAGCTATTCCAATGTCGATTATCAGTAGCAACATCTTTTTGTTTTTAATAGCTATCTTTTCTTTCTATTTAGCTTTTGCAGGAATGCGCTTCGCTAGAAATAGAAAGGGTATCGCAACTACTTTAGATTGGATTGCTGTCAGCTTAATGATTTTATCAGGACTAGGAATGTTGATATTGGCTTTAATCTATTTCTTGAATAGTAATACGCAATATATCGTGCTTTTGGTTTTCGGATTTTTATCTATTACATTGGGTTATGCTGATTTTAGGAGTTATAAAAACAATTCTGCGACAGGAAAAGAGAGGATTTCAAGACACTTAACTAATATGATGGGAGGAACTATTGCAGTTATTACAGCTGTTTTAGTTGTTAACCCCCCTTTTGAACCCGAATGGGTATGGTGGGTGCTTCCAACCGTTATGATAACCCCAGTTATTTTTTGGTGGAATTTTAAAATATTAAAATGAAGGTTTTTCGATGGGGATCAAGAGCATTGGACATGTTTCCAGAGGATAATGCTCTGGATAAAACATATAACTATAAGGGAAAGGTTATCATTATAGGCGCAGGAGCTTCTGGGTTAGCTGCAGCAAAAATATTACAACAAAACAACATTGATTATCTTATTCTTGAAGCTTCTAACAGATATGGAGGGAGACTAAAGGAAAACAAAACTTTGGCTGATTTTCCAATCGACTTGGGGGCAGAGTGGATACATCATTTGCCTGCTGTTTTAAATCGTCTTAAGGGTAAACCAGGAGATTTAGTTGATGAGGAAACCGTTCCTTATAATGCTTTTTATAATATTGATGAAGACTTTGGCTATAGTTCATATGGTAAGATTTTTAGCTGGTTAAAAATGAGATTACTTTTTTCCTATAGATTTAAATTTTTCCCTGAATTTAAGTTTAAAAATTCTTCATGGTTTAGTTTTTTGGATAAAAATTTTGCTGAAGAAGTGAAACACAAGATTGAATTTAACTCTCCTGTTACAAATATTAACTACTCTGAAGACAAAGTAGATGTAGTAACTAAATCTGGGCAGGTTTATAAAGCAGACAAAGTACTAGTTACAGTATCGATTGGGGTTTTGAAATCTGACTATATAAATTTCATTCCAGATATCGGTCAAGAAAAGAAAGATGCAATTGAATCTATTACTTTTATGCCTGGTTTTAAGTTAGTAATGAAATTTTCAGAAAAATTCTATTCAGATATTATTATGTGCAAAGCTAAAACAGGAGAGAAGGGATATTATGATATGGCTTTTAAGAAAGATGCTAAAAGTCATATTTTAGGTTTGCTTGTTCAAGGAAGCGGAGTCGAGGATTTTTACTGTTTAGAATCTGAAGAACAAATAGTTTTAAAGGCCTTAGAAGAACTGGATAAAATTTATGAAGGAAAAGCATCTAAAGCATATACCGGAGAATATGTTTTTGAAGACTGGGGACGGCATGAATTTACACTAGGAACTTGGATAGAATCGTTTCAAATTAATCAGTCAATAATCCAAAAACTAAATGAACCATTGAATGATAAAGTTTTCTTTGCAGGTGAGCTTTATGATTTACACCATCAGCTAGGTGTTCCTGGAGCTATAGTCTCCGGATATCACTCAATCGATAGACTTTTGACAAACTTATAACCCTGATAAAAGTGTTATAAACTTTTTAGATTAATACTTCTAAACAAAGAGTTGAGAATAAGCCATAGAAGCAATCACCAACCATCCTGCTGCAAAAATACAGAACCTTAATAATACTAAGTTAAATGTAAGCTGAACAATTGAATGGATAATTCTTAAAATGACAAAGGCCCAAGCCAATTGGACCATCAGAGCATCAAAATTATTGATTAAAGCTATGCATATAGTGACTGCATAAAATGCTACTGGTTGCTCAAAAAGGTGATTATAATTATCTGAAGTTCTCTCTACCCAAGCAGGCAGCAATCCCTTTAAATCTTTTGTATGAGCCGCATCTTTTTGTGCATTCTTGGTGTATTTAACTCGTCCATAAGCCATTATTAAAAAAATTATAAAAGTCCATAATATTAAAACAAATACTGGTGATAAAAGTGCTGCTTGATTCATATACTCTCCCTTTAATTAATTTAAACCCTTGAATTAGGAAATAGTCTTAAGAAATTTTCTGAATAGAATAAATTTTTAATATTTTCATCGTAATCCGTTAAAAATCTTTCGAATCTTCCTATGGGATCTGTTGTACCTTCAACATGAGGATAATCACTTGAGAAAAGATAAAGCTCAGGATGTGAAGTATCAATTAGCATACCTACATCCTCATGGTGAAAAGGAGTAAATGCCATTTGCTCTATAAGCTGCTCTGATGGCTTTCTTTTTATTCCACTAAGATTTTTATCTACTCGACTCCAAGTTTTTACAACGTAATCTAAGCGCTTTAGCATTTCAGGAACCCAACCAGCTCCAAGCTCAACACTTGCCCCTCTAAGCTTAGGGAATCTTTCAAATACACCATCAAGAACCATCATAGAAATAAAAGTTTCAGGACCTTGATGCATTACCACCATATCTTTAGCCCTTACATTTTCTCCGCCACCCATCCAGTCTTTGCTAGGGGGCTTCCCATTATCTGACCAGCTCTTATCTAGTTGTAAAGGTGAACCACCAACATGCATCAAAAAGGGTATTCCTTCTTCAGATAACTTATCCCAAAAGGGGTCTAACGCCAGATGACCTGGTGATCTGTCCCCGCAAGCATAATGGGGAATCCAAATAGCCTCTAAACCAGACTTTATAGCAAAGTCTAATTCCTTCATTGCAAGTTCAGGTACATGCAAAGGTATAACTCCAACTCCCATCAATCTATTATCTTCCGAACAAAAATCAGACATGGCCCTGTTATGAGCTCTTGTCGCCCCATACCTTAGTTCAGGAGTAACTTGAACTCCTTGTTTGTCTACGTATTTGGCTTTTCCTCTAAGATCTCTGAATGGTGTAACCACACTATGTGTTGCAAACACTAATTGTTTTTTGAATCCAAGCATATCCATAGCAATGCTTCGATCTTCACGATTAAAAGCTCCTAGAGCTTGAATTTCCTTAGATTCGGCAATTAGTCTATCGCCTAAAGCTATTTGAGCTTCTACATGCTCTTTAGTGTGCTTGCCTCCGTTTTGAACTATGATTTCAACCTCTTCATCAGTAACCAAACTTGCTTTGTAGTTAACTGGCGGTATCAAATCTTTAAATTCTTTGTCTGCGTAATCAATTATAAAATTTGGTAATTCCATGACATGGCTATCTGCGTCATAGAAACTTCTATTGTCTGGTGCGTAAGTCATAATCTCTCCCCTTAGTTATATTATCACCCATGAAGAAAGAAACTAAAGTTTTGGAGTAATTTTATAAGGAGCTAGAATAAGTTACTAAGAATGGTGTTAAGTGTTACAAAATGGTTATTCGGTTTCTTGGCTGTCCTTGTGATCGTTATCCTGTTTTATGCTTTTGCACTACCAAGGCCTGCAGATACAACTGACCCCGCCATATTTATGAAGGATGGTAGGTCTCTAAACTATTGTGATTTACCTGTCCTTGATGGTTCAGGAAAATCTGCTAATGACATCCCTAAGGCGTATACGCCTGATTGTAGCTACACAAATATACCTATGCCCATTTTAGCTGAATGCACCGAACCGCTGGCAGAAGGAGTAGTCGATATGAGAGGTCTCTGGCTCGGGATTTCAGATGGAGATGAGCATCTTGAACGTATAGAGCAGTGTGGAAATAGAGTAGTTATAACAGCGTTTGGTATTATCCATGACTTTCGTGTTGATGGCACTTTGAAGAATGGTGCGAGAGATGTTGGTATAGTGTGCAACAACTTCAATAGCGCCATACACTTTGATGAGGAGGGCGTAATGGTTTTCAGATTGTTTGACCTCTTCGATACCGTATTCAGGGAAATGCGTAACGAACAGATGATCTTCACATTCATAAACGGTAACGAAATCAGTACTAAGAGAATCTGCCAATACCAGTAGAATACTAATATGATTAACGACTATTTAGAAAGACATTATCCATTTGAAGGGTGTTTTAACTTTAGAGATATAGGTGGATATCTCAATCAAGATGGCAAAAGAATAAAAAAAGGTCTCTATTTCCGTGCTGGAAGACAAGATAGGATGAGTAATCAAGATCTTTCGAAGTTATCTAATCTTAAAATCTCAACTCAAATTGACTTGCGTAGACCTGATGAGGTTTTGGAGCAGGGCAAAGGTCCTTTAGAAGCTATGGGTGCCAAATATATAAATATTGCTGTTATCCCTGAAGGAGGAACTGATAAATTAAGTAGATTAGTAGGTGATACCAAAATATCGGGTAAAAGATATTTAGGTTACTTAGAATTTGGTCCTACCACATGGCTTAGATTATTTGGAATTTTAGCTAACGAAGATAATTTGCCCGTCGTTTTGCATTGCACAGCAGGAAAAGATCGAACTGGAGTTTCAACGGCCTTCTTATTGTCTATTTTAGGTGTAAGTCGTGAAGTTATAGAGGCAGATTATTTACTAACCAATCTTGATACAGAAAGACAAGCAGATTTCATCGAAAATACAGTTGGTTATCCAGAAGGTTATGATCGAGAAACCATGATCTCTCTTGCTGGAGTGCCTAAAGATGCCATGAAAGTTTTTTTGGATGGTTTGGAATCTAAGTGGGGTAGTGCTATCGAATATCTTGAGAAAATAGGAGTAACCCAAGAACAGATGGAAGCAATTAGGACTAATTTTCTCGAGTAGAATTTAGTTTAAGGAGCATGGCGAGTATGAATAAAAAAGAGGCAATACATGAGTAATTCAATTTTTACAAAAGACGGTACAGCTCAAGGTGTAGCCAAACAACGTTTAATTGAAACAATGGCTGGGCCTGATAAACGTGTCATAAATGATCCTTACGCTGATAGGTTTATTATGGGTGCTGGCTTAATGAAATTGATGGGACACAAACTCAATGTATGGTTAGCTGAAAAATTCGCAGTAGGTTTTCATGAACATATTATTTCACGAACGCGATTCATCGATGATCTAATTGAAAAAAGCGCTACAGAAGGAGTAGAGCAATACGTCATTCTCGGAGCAGGATATGACTCACGAGCTCATAGGCTTGAACTTCCATCTTCTCTAAGAATTTTTGAGGTGGATCAGCCTGAAGTTCAGGATAGAAAACGTTCTAAACTTCCTAAAGGATTACCTAATTCAGAAAATGTTACTTATGTCCCTGTTGATTTTTCTCACCAATCATTAACTGAAAGACTTTTAGATTCTGGTTTTGATAAAACCAAATCCACTGTATTTACTCTTGAAGGGGTTACGCAGTACATCACCAAAGAAGCTTTTAATTCAACAATGGAAGAAATGGCTATGCTCTCTCAAGAAGCTAGTTCAATTTTTGTCTTATCCTTTGTTAATGAGCTTCTTAATAATAAACCTGAAGATTGCTTTGGTAAGGGTTATCTAGATCCTGAAAAAAAAGCTAATTTAATTAAAGACTTATCAGCAAAAGCTGCTGGCGAACCTTGGATATCATTTTATAGCATCGAAGAATTAGAAGGCTTGCTTGCGCAAAATGGCTATTCGATAACAGAAAATGTGACTTTAGAAGACCTCAACTCTCTTTACTTTGGTCCGGTTGATAGAGCCCTCTCTGAAGATCAAATATTTAAGCTCGAACATTTTGTGATAGCAAAAACCAAAATTGAATAAAGAACTAGTAAAAAAATTAATTGCTGAGTTTATAGGCACTTCGTTCCTAGTTATGGTCGTAGTTGGTTCTGGAATTATGGCTGAAAATCTTTCCTCAAATCAATTAGACGTCCTACTAGCTAATACCATTGCAACTGGAGCTGGGCTAACTGTTCTAATTTGGATATTTATATCTACTTCAGGAGCTCACTTTAATCCTGCGGTAAGTTTCATAATGTTTTTAAAAAAAGAATTATCGCTTAAAGAATTCAATTCTTTTATTTGTTTCCAAATAGCAGGAGGGTTAATGGGAGTAATTCTAGCCAATATAATGTTTGGCTTAGACCCTCTACAAATATCTCAAAATGAAAGGGGTGGATTTAATATTTATTTAGGTGAATTTATAGCTACCTTTGGTTTGATAATTACTATTCTTGGAGTTAGGAATTTAAATATTCACTTAGTTGCGCCTGCTGTAGGGTTATATATTTCAGCGGGCTATTGGTTTACATCTTCTACATCCTTTGCAAATCCAGCTGTTACTTTGGCAAGAGGATTAACAGATACGTTTACTGGGATAAATCCTGAATTCATTTTGCCCTTCATTCTCTTTCAAATTATAGGTGCTTGTGTAGCGATGTTTTTGATGAAATATTTATTAACAGGAGAAATCAATGATTGAAAATTTTTTATACTATGGACAATGGGTAATACTATTATTAAGCATACTTAGTTTATATATGGTCAGCTCTGTTAAGCATGAAACCAGACTTAATGGCTATATTCTTACTGGCATAAGCAGATTCTCAGGAGCAGCTGTTTTTATATTTGTGGATTTATTTGCCTTTGTTATAGCTAACCTGATACAAACTTTTATTGCTTTTAAAGGCTATTACAACAACAAAAAGATAGAACAAGAATGAAAGATCCTAACTTAAAGAAATGAACGCTAAAGCATTAAAATTTTGGGGAGCAGGCACAGCAAGAACTCTTCGGCCTATTTGGATGGCAGAGGAGCTAGATATTGAGTATGAGTTATTTCCTATAGGCCCTCGAACGGGCGAGACCAGAACAAAGGAATATACTGATTTAAATCCAAAACAGAAAATACCTTGCATACAGGACGGGGGATTTGTTCTTTCAGAAAGCTTAAGTATTTGTAGATATCTACAAAATGTTTACCCAAGCGACTCTATAGCCATACCAAAAACCAAAGAGGATCTAGCTAGAGAAGATGAGTGGTGCAATTATATTTATGGAGAAATGGACGAGACTACACTCTATGTTATGAGACGGCATTATGATTTAACTGATATCTATGGAGAGTCTCCTGTGGTTGTTGAGGCTTGTAGAGATTATTTAGAACGTCACTTGAAAGTTGTTGATAAGCATCTAGAACAAAATAAAACCGTTTTAGAAATAGGGTTTGGTTTAGCTGATATTATGTTAGTTTCTTGTTTAGATTGGGCAATTTTTTACAATTTTGATCTAAAGGAAGCAACTAAGGATTATCATAAAAATATGATTGAAAGACCTAATTACATTAAAGCAAAAAAAATCAACTATGCTTAGGAAGTTAATCTAATGGGACCTTTAGAGGGAGTAAAAGTCTTAGATTTAACCTCTATGGTTTCAGGACCTATGGCAGCCATGATGCTCGCAGATCAGGGAGCAGAGGTTATTAAAATTGAACCAACTCACGGAGAACAACTTCGGCATATGGCCGCACCTCACAATGGTGTTAATCCTGCTTTTTATTCATGCAATAGAGGAAAGAAATCTCTAGCAATTGATTTGAAATCGGAAGAGGGCAAGGAAATTTTATTAAAACTGGTTAAAGAGGCAGATGTATTTATGCAGAACTTTAGGCCAGGGGCTATAGAGAGGATGGGTTTTGGTGAAGATGTACTTAGAGAAGTAAATGAGAAGCTAATTAATGTATCCATTAGTGGCTTTGGAACCAAAGGTCCTTATTCTAGTTCGAGAGTCTATGACCCAGTAATTCAAGCACTTTCTGGAGCAACCGATATACAAGCAGACAGAGAGACAGGAAGGCCTCAAATGTTTAGGGTAATTGTTGCCGATAAAGTGACGGCTCTCACTGCTGCACAAGCAGTATCTTCCGCTCTTTACCAAAGGGAAAGATCAAATATTGGACAACATATAGAGCTTTCTATGCTGGAGTCCGTACTTGCTTTCTTTTGGCCTGAAGGAATGGCTGGCTTAGTTTATAAAGAAAAAGAAATGGATGTTAGAAAACTACAAGGAACACAAGATCTAATTTATAAAGCAAAAGATGGATACATAACTGCGGGGGCTGTATCCGATGCTGAATGGCAGGGAATGTGTAATGCTTTGGAAAGACAAGATTTAATTGAAGACGAACGTTTTGCGACATCTGCAGCTAGAGTGACAAATTCAGGAGAGAGAAAAGATCTAACTGGAAAAGAGATATCAAAATGGAATAGCGAAGAGATCCTTGCAAGATTTCAGGAACAAGGAGTTCCCTGTGCTCCTTTATTAAGTCGTATGGAGCTAATGAGTCATGAACAAATATTAGCGAATGAATCAATATTAGTTTCAGACGTAGATGGGTTTGGTGAAGTCAGGCAAGCAAGACCCGCAGCACGTTTCAACGAGACACCTAGTGAAATTTCTAGACCAGCTCCAAGATTAGGCGAACACGGAAATGAGATACTTACTGAGCTTGGTTACAGCAATGAATTTCAGCAGAATTTATTTAAAGAAGGTAAATTGTTCAAGGATGAATCTTAAATAAAGATAGGTCTAGCGGGTTAGGAGAAAGCATATGAAATTATTTTTAAAAATTTTAGGCACACTTTGTGTATTTTTAATTATCTTTAGTTTTTATATTACTAGGGATGGAAAGATATTCACTCCAGAAGGCGAAGGAGAGATAACCTTAGATGCGGGAACTTTTGAGGCTTTTCCTTTACCTCAATATGCCCAAAAAATGATAGATGAGAACTATAAAAGTTACTTTATTGAAGTTGAACCTGGTTTAAAAGTGCATGTACTTGAAGTAGGTGAAGGACTTCCTGTTTTCTTAATGCACGGTAATCCAACCTCTGGATTTTTGTATAGGAAAGTAGCAGCTAATTTACCTTTAGATCAAGTTAGAGTCATTATGCCTACAAGTATTGGTTTGGGATTTTCTTCAAAGATACCAGCTAGCGACCACACTTTAGACAATCATATACGGTGGATTAATACCGTATTAAAAGAATTGAAATTAACCGAGTTAGTTTATGCGGGTCAAGATTGGGGAGGTCCAATTGGTATGGGGGCTTTATCTCTCTCTCCAGAACTACTAAAAGGTGCTGTAATCCTAAATACAGGTTTAAATGCTCCTTCGATAAGCGTTGACCTTTCTCCAGCCCATGCAACGGTAAAAACTCCACTAGTAGGAGAGCTGATACTCGAAGTATTTGCCTCAATCTTTGAAAATTTAGCAGGAGTACAGGGAGACCCTGAATCTTGGACCGATGAATTGGTAGAGCTATATGGCAAACCAGTTTATGACAGTGGAAATGCAAAAGCTCCTCTAGCAATGATGAGAATGGTAACTGATGGGCCAGATCACCCCAGTGCTTCAGCTTTACGCAAGATTGAAGAATATGTAAAAGGTTTAGATATTCCTGCTGAGATAGTCTGGGGAATGAATGATCCTATCCTGGCCAAGACTCTTCCTGTAATGAAAAGTAATTTTCCTGATGCTAGAGTAATAGAAACATCTGCAGGTCACTTTCTTCAAGAAGAGGTACCAGAAGAAATAGCTGAAGCCTTAATGCGAGTAATCAGTGAGGTCAAGTAGACCTTTATATAGAAGTTATTATTGATTAATAGCTAAATATAAGGACAATACAAGCCAATGGGATCTCTAAAAAAGCAATTTATCCTTTTAATTGGACTACTTTTTGTAGTTTCAATTTCTTCCCATGAATTATTGCATGATTACTATGAAGATCTTCAATATGAGTTTGAGGAAGAATGCCAGTATTGTGCTAATGAAACTTTAGACGAACCCCAAACAACATCTTTACAAAGCAAGGTAATCAATTTTTCCTATGAAGTTAAAACTCATAAGGAAAGTCCTGCTTTACAGAAGTCAAATAACTTTAATTCAAGAGCTCCTCCTAAAATCTAAATTTTTCTTTTTTTTAAAATTTAAAATTTATTAGGAGGTAGTATGAAAAACTACAAATTAGTACTCTTAATTTTGAGTACATTTATAACAAACATATTATTAGCTGAAGAAGAAGAGATTATCGTAACCTCTTCTTATATCGATGCTACTTTATCAACCATTGAGAATCCTCTTCATGTTGTTGATGGAGAAGATGTGACTAACGGATCAACTCAAAGCTTAGGTGAAATAGTAGATGACTTGCTTGGTGTTGCTTCAAGTGATTTTGGATACGGAGTGGGTCAGCCTGTCATCAGAGGTATGTCTGGAAACAGAGTTAAGATTCTAAGCAATGGTATGTTAATTAGAGACGTTTCAGGGCTTGGTCCTGATCACGTTAACGAGATTGATCTAACCAATATTCAACAAATAGAAATTGTCAGAGGTCCTTCGTCTTTGCTTTATTCCAATGGAAACATAGGAGGAATAATTAATATAGTTGATAACACAATCGCTAGAAAAGACTTCGAAGGAGCAAAGGTATCAGTAGGTCTTGAGTCTCAGTCAGTTAATGATGGAGATGTCTATGATTTTTCTTATCAAAACAATATAGGCGGAATTAATCTAAGTCTTTCTTATAAAAATTCTGAGTTTGGAGAGTATGACATTCCTCATGGTGCGGTCATTCATAGAGAGGAAGAACATCATGATGAAGATGAGGATCATGATGAAGATGAGCATGATGAGCACGAAGAAGATATGGGCTATTTAGCCAATTCAGATTTTGAATCCGAATCCAAGAAGATTGGATTATCAAAAACAGGTGATTGGGGTTATTTTGGTATGTCTTCAAGCAAAATTGAAAGTGCATATGGAATACCTTTTCATGGAGAAGGTCATGCCGATCATGATGAACATGCGCATGAAGATGAAGATGAAGATGAAGATCACGATGAAGATCATGATGAAGATCACGATGAAGAAGGACACGACGATCATGAAGGCGAAAGGATTTTTGCAATGACTGATTCAGATGTTTTCACTCTAGAAGGTTCTTACAATCTTGCAGGGTCATTAGTAAATAAAATTGATTATTTCTATAGAGATTCTGACTACATGCTACAAGAGCAGCACGCTGAAGAAGAAGGTCATGAAGAAGAAGGACACGACGATCATCATGATGAAGGTCCAACTGTGTTTTCTAATGAAGCTAGTGAATATGGCGCAATTTTTCACCTAACTGATGATTCAGTAGTTCAAAAATTTGTTTTCAACATGGCTGATGAAGATATTTCTATAATTGGTCATGAAGCTTTTATGAACCCAACAGATAATGAAGAAAATTCGTTCGGTTATTATTTGAGCAGTCATAGAGATAATGTCCATCTAGATTTTGGAATTAGGCACGATAGAATTTCTCGTTCTGGGTCTCTAAGTCATGATGATCATGATGAACATGCACATGAAGATGAGGATCATGATGAAGATGAGCATGATGAAGATGAACATGAAGAAGAAATGGAGTATTTTGATAGAGACTTTAACAATACAAGTATTTCTTTAAGTTTAGGTAGTGAATTAAGTGACAATTTAGATTTAAGCTTGGGCTATTCTATAGTTAAAAGAGCACCTTCGGCTGTTGAGTTATTTATGGATGGACCTCATTTAGCGACAGCTAGATTTGAAGAAGGTGATATTAATTTAGACACCGAAACTTCCAATAACATAGACATTGGTTTGCATTATCGTAATGGAGACTTCTACGGAGAGTTTACGTACTTTAGAAATGACGTGGACGACTATATCTATTTAAAGGATGAAACTGAAGAAGAGCATGAGGAGCATGAAGACGAAGAGCACGGTGATCATGAAGGACTAATTCTTGCTGAGTACATGCAAAGAGATGCTGAACTTAAGGGATATGAACTTGAATTAGGTAGAGTTATTGAATTAGAAAAAGGTAGCTTAACTTTATCTTTCGCTAGAGATTCAGTAAAAGCCGAGTTTAATGATGGCTCATATGTTCCTAGAATGGTTCCAGCAAGGAATATTTATACAGTCTCTTATGCTGAAGACGATCTAGTTGCTAAGCTCATTTTCAAAGACGTACAGAAACAGGATGACCTTGCTGAAGGAGAATATGCAACAGATGGTTATCAAATGCTTAATCTTAGACTAGGTAAGACTTATAGCTTAAATAATGATAGCGAATTAGATATCAATGTCTTTGCTAATAATGTTTTAGATGAGGCTGCAAGGAATCACAGTTCTTTTGTGAAAGATGAAGTTCCTTTGCCTGGAAGAAATTACGGTCTTAGTTTTAGACTAAACTTCTAATTTCCCCCCCAAAAAAAGCTAAGGGCAGTTTAAGTACTGCTCTTAGCTTTTAACTAGAATTCACAACTTTTATTAATTATGGTGAACAGATAATTCTCAGTTTGAGTTCGCCAGTCTCCCCAGCCAGGATCTGTAACAGATATTAAATCTAAACAAGCTTCGTTATCTGCATTAATTGGAAGGCCTTTCATTAGCTCGTCATTGATATTGCAGCATGGATCTGGACGATTGGGTAATTTATTCTCTTCGATAGATACAAAATTACCTAATCCATCATTTAGAGCTATATGAGCACCATGCAGACCACTTTCATAGTCCCTTGTTGAGTGAATAATATCTAAATGCCCATCTGAGTTCATATCTCTTAAGTATATATTGCCTTCTCCATGGTGCGAGTTCTCTCTAGGCTGGTAAGAGAAATTACTTAGAGTTTTATCTTCTAATACTCCATCGCCTTTATTTATTAAGATCTGTATAAATGCACCTTCGTAATAAGGAATATCTCTGGTTATGGCGACAACGACATCAATCTTTCCATCATTATTTAGATCGCCTGAAGCGGCATGATTATATTTATTGTGGTTTATTCCAAAAGGACCTGATGGTAGGTTCAATTTATCCCAGTTTGTAATATCTGGAGAGTTATTACTTAATAAAATATAGCCTTCTTCAGGATTTGCAATAAGATCTCTATTATCAAAATTCCAAAATATAAGGTCATCGTATCCATCATTATTTAGGTCGGTCATAAGACTGGCCATAGGATTTCCATATCCATTAGAGCTCTGCCAATTAAAATTAATAAATGAGTGCAATGTAAAATTTCCTAGACCGTCATTAATATTCAAAATATTGCATGCAAAGATATCTAAATCACCATCTCCATCGGGGTCTCCAGAGCTTGCATCATGGGCAAAATTACAAATTTGACCTTGCCCATTATTGGTATCTTCTATTTGGC
Organism: uncultured SAR86 cluster bacterium; assembly: GCA_902628375.1. Classification (GTDB taxonomy): domain Bacteria; phylum Pseudomonadota; class Gammaproteobacteria; order Magnimaribacterales; family Magnimaribacteraceae; genus CACOMS01. The sequence goes on from CACOMS010000006.1 coordinate 26,612, forward strand.
TAGATTTATTTTCTAGTTTTCCTTCATTATTCGATAGCAATAATAAATGTGGATATGGGTTAATAAAATTTTGTGAATAATCTGGATCACGATATTGAATCCCCATAGAGCCTGAAAAAATATCATCTAAGCCATCTCCATTAAAATCTTCAACCAATAGTCTGTATGCAAAAGGATGTTTTGGCGGAGTTCCATCTTTATAAATTGATAAATCTTCACTAAATCTTCCAGTTCCATCATTGAGATATATGTTTATTGGAGCATTTACTTTCTGTGATGGATCAATAGTGTGTGGGAATAAAGCCCATGCAACTGCAAAATCTTCAAACCCATCTCCATTAAAGTCTCCGGTTGCCATATTGTGAGCATCTTGACCAAACAACTCATCGGTAATTGCTTCGCAATCATAAGGAGTAGGGTAGCAAATAATAGCAGTGTATCTATCAGTAATAACAATACCGCCTAATCCGATATCATTTACCTGAAAAAAGGGAGTTTCTAAGTTTGATGTGTTAGATGGAAAGGCAGAAAATTCAGTTGGATATTTATTTATAACTATTTCTTTGACTAAAGTTTCAGAAGGACAATTTGAACTAACTTGTCTGAAATTAAGGCTCAAATTTATTTGTTCTTGGTAAATAATTGGATTTCTAAATTCAAAATGTATTCCATCTGGAGAAGATAAGTGATGCAAGTCATCATTCAATATTTCAAAAGAACAACCTGAATAATTAGACTCTATTGATATAGATTGATTCTCATAACTATAAGATTCAAATTTTAGGTCATTCACTGAGATGTTTAAGGGGACTGGGTTGGTCTTGTCATTCTCTGAAGACCCTCCTCCTGAACCGCACCCTAAATTAGTGATTAATAAAAAGGATAAAGTTAAATTCTTTAATTTGAGAGTTTTCATGTTCTAGAGCTATTTAAATCTAAATTCTCCTAAATCTAAAGTTTATCCTAAAATAGGAATGTTCTTTTTTTGAACTTACTCATTTAAACTTAGTCCATTGAATTTATAAGGAAATAAATATGAAGATATACAACATATTAATTTTAGCTTTTATTTTATCTAGCTGTGCGAATAGTTCGCTGCAGCCCGATACTTATTCTAGAGATGCAGTTCAAGAGATGCGTACCGTGCTCTATGGAGAGGTAATCAATATTAAATCAGTCAAGATTGAGGGAGACCTGAAGAAAGGGTCTTTAGTTGGAGGAGTTGTAGGTGCAGCTGCCGGTTCGGGTGTAAGTGATAATGAATTAGAATCGGGCATAGGTGCAACTCTCGGAGCAGTTGTAGGCTCAGCAATAGGCTCTTCTATATCAGGACAGATAACTAAAAAGGATGGAATCTTACTAACAATCAATATTCTTGATGAAAATAGGACAGTATCGGTTGTTCAAGAAGCAGGTGGTTATCAATTTCAGATAGGAAATTTAGTTGAAATTGTTACGATTGATGGGAAAACTCGCGTAACTCCCTCTTCCTAAGATAGTAAATAAAGAATTTGCCCTAACAGGTTTTACTCTATACTCACTAAATGAGCGATTATAAGGACCCGCCATATGCTTGGGTCATGGTTTTTTCAGTTTTTATATTAAGTGCCCTCTCTTTTGGCACTTTGGCGTCTATATCTGTTTTTCTAAAACCTCTTACCTTGGAATTTGGATGGTCGAGAGGACAAACTTCTTTGGCTTATACGGTTATTTCTTTCTCCTCCGCAGCTTTTGGTATTTTTTGGGGATACATAGCAGATAGGTACGGCACTAGATGGTTCGGTGTTGTAGCTGCTTTTGTAATGTCTTTATCTTTATTCTTTTTAAGTAAACAGAACGGTATTTATGCCTTTTATGGGTTTTACTTCCTATTTGGAGCATTTGGAAATGCGATGGTAACTTCACCACTATTTGCAAATGTTGGCTTCTGGTTCAGAAATAATCCTGGTCTTGCTTTAGGAATAACTGCTTCTGGAGGAGCTATAGGTCAGGGTTTAATTCCTTACATAACAGGAATAATTATTTCTAATGAAGGATGGAGGGAGGCGTATTTAAGTATGTCGATCCTTTATTTAATCGTTGCCTTACCTGTAGCTTTATTAATTAAGGAATCTCCTACTAGAGAAGCTGCAAGAGAAATGAAAGCGCAAGAAAATACTGATTTTCCTCTTTCTGAACGTGAAGCAATTACTTGGATCTGTGGTGCAGTTGTTTTCTGTTGCATTTGTATGTCGGTTCCAATTGTCCATTTGGTACCGATGCTAACTGATGAAGAATTCTCATTAGAATTTGCAACCAGCGTATTGATGGTCTTGATGTTTTGCGGAGCTTTTGGAAGAGTACTAGGGGGAAAATTAGGAGATGTAATTGGATCATTACCTGCCTACATGGTTATGTCTCTTGGTCAGACAATATCAGTCATTTGGTTCCCACATATTTCAAGTGTATTTGGTATTTATCTTTTGGCTGCATTTTTTGGTTTTACTTACTCAGGAGTCATGTCTAGTATTCTGGTCTGCACAAGAATGATGGTTACACCCAAATTTGCAGGCAGAGCCAATAGTTTAGGTTCTTTTTTTGGTTGGACTGGTATGGGGTTAGGAGGGTTCTTTGGCGGTTATTTCTTTGACTTGTATGGGAATTATGATTTTTCCTTTGCTTTCGCAGGAATAATGGGTGTTCTTAATTTAGCAATACTCATAAGGTTCTTATTACGCATAAATAATAAGCAAAAGGGCTTTTATAGCTTACAAAGATAAAAGCTTTTAAAATTCAATTTCACAATGAGTGATTTAGAAAAAGAAAATATAGATTCAGGTATATCTTGGACCTGTCGAAAAACATGGAAACAAAGCTCGATAAATACTTTGTGGTGTTTACTAGGATGCTCCATAGGAGATTTCGGTACCATTCTTTTTTTTCAAGTTAACCAAATACCTTTCCCAATGCTAGGCATTATGACTCTAGCAATCATAAACGGTTTGATTACATCTATTATTCTTGAAACTATTATTCTTTATCGTCAAATGAATCTAAAGGAGGCATTCAATACTGCTATTGGCATGTCATTTCTTTCTATGTTGGCAATGGAAATAGCAATGAATACAGTCGATGTTATTTTTGCAGGTGGTATTTTGGTCTGGTGGATTGTGCCTTTCATGTTGCTGGCAGGTTTTTTAACTCCTTTACCTTATAATTATTACAGGCTAAAAAAATATGATGAATCTTGCCATTAATTTTTTGGATATTTAGTTATGAGTGACCCTTTCGATTTAAAACAATACATAAGAACAGTAGAAGACTTTCCTATTCCTGGTATTAAATTTAGAGACATAACTAGTTTAATAGAAACCCCTATTGCTTTTGTTAAAACTTGCGAAGAGCTCAATAAGATAACTGAAGATTTTAAGGCAACAAAAATAGCCAGTATTGAAAGCAGAGGTTTTATTTTTGCAGGATCCATAGCACATGACCTAGCTCTCCCATTTATTTTAGCCAGGAAACCAGGAAAACTTCCAAATGAAACCTATAAAAAAGAGTTTGATTTAGAATATGGAAGCACTTCTATAGAAATTCAAACAAATACCACAATAGAAAAAGAAGACAGAATAGCTATTGTTGATGATTTGGTTGCTACAGGAGGAACAGCTATAGCTTGTGCAGAATTATTAACGGAAAACTTTGATATCAAAGAAAGCAATATCTTAATTCTGTCTGTGATAGATCTTCCTGATTTAGGTGGAAGTAAACTCATTAAAGATCTGGGATACAACATAGAGACTCTCATATCTTATAAAGAATGAGTTTAGGAAAATATCAGATACCCCTAGGTTCGTTGCCACAAAAGGCAAAAGAAACATTAAGTAATGATGTAATTAATTCAGATTTTTTAGATTTCAGAAATGCTAAGGAAGTTTCTAAAGGAAGCATTTATCAAGATGGAATCTATAGGAATAACAGCAATCAAGTTTTAGTTAAATGCTCGACTGTCATGAAGGGCGTAACGCCAAAAATGGTAGATTGGTGGTTTGCTTGGCATATGTCTAAAAGCGAAAGATATAAATTATGGCACCCTAGGGATCATATTTCAGCTGAGCTAAAAGAAGATAGATCTTCTTTCAAGTCAGATAAAGAGAAGTACATAGGAGTAGATTCATATGTAAAGGAGTACATAGGCAAAGAATTAAATGAATTATGTATAAGTTTTAGTGAGCCATCTTCTTTTGGTTTTATTGATTTAAATGTTAATGAAGAAACTGCAATTTGTGCCCACGTAAGAGATTTAAAAAGAGGATTATCCGTTGCCAGCATCAACCATCATGTTGTACAAAAAGAAGAGGGATTTTCACTTATGCACAGCACCTTTTGGTTGGGAATGAACACTAAATTTATAAATCCACTATTGGATTTAGTTTTAAAGCCGATAGCTAATTTAAAATTAACAAGAAAATTTCTTATCAGTGATCAATTAGCAAAGAATTTAATGCTTCATTGCTATGAGGAAATGCATCATTTGTCTGGATTTCTACCTAGCCTTTATAAAGATAAGAATCCCTATTAAGATAGAAGAATGAAAAATACTATCTACGATGTTGAGAAATCAGATGAATTACTTCGTAAGGCTAAGGAAGTTATACCTGGAGGAATCTTTGGCCATTACAAATATGCCATAAGAGATTCAGGCCCAAAGTTCTTTGCTAAGGCTCAAGGGGCTTATTTTTGGGATGTGGATGAAAATAAGTATATAGATTTAATGTGTGCCTATGGACCTTCAATTCTCGGATATAACCATCCTGAAGTAGAGGAAGCAGCAAATTCCCAGTCATTTAAAGGAAATACGGTAAGCCTTGCCTCTCCAATCATGGTCGATTTAGCTACAGCCTTAGTAGATATGGTCGATGCAGCCGATTGGGCTTTATTTGGTAAAAACGGAGGAGATAGCACAAGCTTAGCTGTGATGATTGCTAGAGCAGCGACAGGAAAAGAAAAAATAGTAAAAATAAATGACGGTTATCATGGCGTTGCTCCTTGGATGCAAGATAAGGATAGTCCTGGAATTATTTCTTCGGATAGCAATCATGTACTAAAGGTGAACTGGAATGACCTAGATGAGCTTCAGGTATTATTTGAAAAACATGCTAATGAAATAGCATGTTTTATCTCGTCTCCATATGACCATCCTGTATCTAAAGATAATGAGCTACCAAAAGAAGGCTATTGGGAAGGTGTCTCCAAGTTGTGTAAAAAGCATGACGTGCTCTTAATAATCGATGATGTGAGGGCAGGGTTTAGGATAAATCTTTCAGGATCAAATGTGGAATATGGATTTAAGCCAGATTTAATTTGTTTTGGTAAAGCAATTGCAAATGGACATGCTCTCTCAGCTTTAGTAGGTACAAATGAAATTAAAGAGGTAGCAGAGAAAGTCTATTTTACTGGTACTCAATTTTTTAGTGCACCTCCTATGGCAGCAGCTTGTGCAACTTTAAAGGAATTAAAGAAGGTAGATGCCGCAAACAAAATGACTGAATATGGAAAAAAACTAAATGAAAGTTTAGTTAATGCTGCAGAGCAAAGTGGTTTTGATTTGATTGCTTCAGGTATTCCCGCAATGCCTTATTACAGGTTAGACGGAGTAGACACTAAGACTCATTTCAAATGGATTGATGAATGTGTCAAAAGAGGTGTTTATATGGTGGGTTATCATAATCATTTTGTTTCAACCTGCCATTCGGATGAAGATATAGAATCTATAACAGATATAGCAAGACAAGCTTTCTCGGCTTTATGACGGATCACCATCATCATCATGCTCCTAGTAGTGATAGAGGCTTAATTTCTGCAGTAATAATCAACTTAACTTTAACAATTGCTCAAGTTATAGGTGGAGTTATCTCTGGAAGTTTATCTTTAATTGCAGATGCTCTTCATAATTTAAGCGATGCAGCCTCTTTAGGAATAGCTTTATTTGCTAGAAAGATTAGTAGAAGACCAGCTGATGAAGATAAAAGCTTTGGCTATCAAAGAGCTGAAACTGTAGCGGCACTTATCAATTTAACCTTACTTGTTGTTATAAGTTTATATCTTATTTATGAAGCTGCTTGGAGAGTTATAGAGCCAAAGATAATAACAGGCTGGATAGTAATTATTGTTGCTGGTATAGCTTTGGTCGTAGATATGATTACTGCTCTCATCACCTTCAGGATGTCAAAACACAGCATGAACATGAAAGCAGCTTTTTTGCACAACCTTTCAGATGCTCTTGCTTCTTTGGGAGTTATAGGAGGAGGAGCTTTAATTCTGATTTATCAGTGGTATTGGGTTGATGCTGTAATTACTTTCTTAATAGCAGGTTTGGTTCTTTGGCAAGGTCTAAAAATGTTACCTAAAACTATTCATCTATTGATGGAAGGAACTCCTGAGGACATCTCTTTTGATGAGATAAAAGAATCCATGGAATCCATTTCTGGAGTTAGCGATGTGCATCATATTCATGTATGGAGCTTGGATGAAATAAGAATAGCTCTAGAGGCGCATGTAGTTGTCATAAGTGAAAACTTAAGTGATGTGGAAAAAATTAAGGATCAATTAAAAGCCATGCTAAATGATAAGTTTAATATTAATCATTCCACACTTGAATTCGAACATTCAATAGATGCAAGTTGTGAAGAAAATGATTAAAGTAGCCTTTTATTTTTATCTGGGGAGAAGTTTATGAGTTATGCAGAAAATAGAAAGATTATAGATGCGGATAGTCACGTTATCGAACTAGATGATTTTCTCCATCTAGCTGCAAGCGAAGCAGATAAGAGTTTAATTCCTTCAATGGATTCACAAAACCAGTTGCCTGTAGTTCAAGCTGGACTTGACAGAGGAAGAGAGCTATTTAAGAAAAGACAAAGTGATCCAGAAGTGTTGTCTAAATTTGATGATTTAATATTAGATAACTCAAAGAGCGGATGGAATAGGGTCGGTGCATTTGATCCGCAAGAAAGATCTCATGCTTTAGATGTTTTTGGTTATGCGATGCAATGGATATTACCTACTTTTTCTTTCCATCAAGTAGCTCACACTTCAGATATGAAAGTTTTAGAAGTAGGGGCCAAAACTTTAAATAAAGCCATGGCTGGCTTCTGCTCTCATGACGATAGACTAAAAGCCATAGGTTATTTACCTTTAAAGTTAGGACCTGAAAAAGCCATGGAAATAATGCAAGAAGGACTCGATCAAGGTTGCTACTCTTTTATGATAGATACAAATGAACCTAATGATCAAAACAAATCATTTACTCATCCTGATTTTGATCCGATTTGGAAAAAATTCACCGAAGTTGGTTCTCCTTTTGTAGTCCATGTCGCTGTAAATGGTCATTACAAGGCGGTACCTGATAGCTTCAAAAATAATGGAAAAACAGAATTAGAATTGGGAGGTGATGCTCCAGCAGGAGAATTGGGTCTCATGACAATAAATAGCAGTGCTGAACTATTTCTTTCAGCTATGATCTTCGATGGTGTCTTTGATAGGCACCCTAAGTTAAAAGGTATTTCCATGGAGCATGGTGCTTTTTGGCTACCTTCTTGGTTAAAAGCTCTTGATTACACAGCTTCTTTATTTAAAAGAAAAAGAGAATTTACAGAATTGCCATCAGAAGTTGCAAAAAAACACATAAAAGTATCACCATTTGCTGGAGAACCATTGGGTTGGATCATAGAAAATGTAGGGCCAAATATGTTGGTTTACGCTTCGGATTATCCCCATCCTGAAGGAACTTCAGATCCTATAAGAAAGTTTGAAGCAACTATGACTAATTGTGATCAGGAAACTATGGATGCTTTTTATCATGGTAATATGGAAGAGCTAATGGGAATTAAGATATAAACACTAAGGAGAGAAAGATGCTGAAATTACATTTTGCACCAAATTCAAGAGCAGGAAGAATTGTCTGGTTATTGGAAGAGTTAGGACTCCCATATGACATTAATAAGATGGCTTTTCATCCACAAGATTTAAAATCAGATGAACATAGATCAAGGCATCCATTGGGAAGGGTTCCAGTTTTAGAAGATGGTGAAATTTCTATTTATGAATCAGGAGCAATTGTTGAATACATAATTGAAAGACATAAGAATGGAGGACTAAAACCTGAGGTTGCATCTGATCTTTACCCTATGTTTCTTCAGTGGTTTCATTATTGTGAAGGCATGGTTATGCCTCCAATCAATACCATCATTGTTCAAACTATCTTGCTGCCTGAGGATAGAAGAGATGAAACTGCTTTAGGGCAAGCTCAAAGGTTATTGTCGAAAGCTCTAGCACCAGTAGAAGAAAATTTAGAGGGAAAAGATTACTTGATAGGAGATTTTTCAGCTGCTGACATAATGCTTGGTCATTCTTGTTTTATGAGTAATAGACTAGGCTGCGTAACAGATGAAATGACTAATCTAAAAGCCTATGTTGAGAGAATTCAACAAAGACCTGCCTTTAAAACAGCAATAGAGATGTAGAGTCTCTCGATCTAACTTATTAATTCAAGTTAGATTTATAAGTTTCGCTAAGCATCATCACTGAAAGAATGGTGAGAGTAGATGCTATTGCTATGTAGACAGAAACCCAAATAATGCTGTACTCAGTCCAAAGAGTTACGGCTATAGTAGGAGCTAAAGCTCCACCAACTATAGCACCTAGTTGATAACCTAAAGACGCTCCTGAATATCTTACTTCTGTAGAGAAAAGCTCAGTAAAGAAGGCTGCTTGAGGACCATACATCATTGCTAAGAAAGTGAGACCCCCAGTAATGGCCAAAACAGTTAACCAGAAGTTACCTGTATCAACTAATGGGAATATAGCAAAGGCCCATAAAGCCGTTAAAAATGCCCCCAGCATAAATATTCCTCTTCTTCCATGACGATCTGAGTATGAAGAGAATACAAACTGAACAGGTACCATAATCGCTGAAGAAATTAGGACGGCTGTTAACATATCATCTCTAGTCATATTTGCGCTTTGTACCCCATAAGCTAGAAGAAAAGCTATTAATATATAAAAAGTAACTTGTACTGATAGGAACGCACCTGCAGCTAAAAGAATTCTTTTCGGGTATTTTTGTATTGCTAACAATATTGGAGATTTTGAGATAGTAGGTTCTGATTCTGAAGAGCTTTCTTTTTCATGTTTAGAAGCTTCTAATTCTCTAAATGCCTTTGTGTCTTCCAAATTTAATTGGATATACATACTTATTCCAATGAGAACAGCACTTGCAATGAAAGGAATCCTCCATCCCCAAGTATTAAAAAATTCATCCGAAACCATGGCACTGATGGTTATAAAAGCTAGATTAGCCAAAATTACTCCAACAGGAGCTCCCGCTTGAGCAAATGCTCCGTAGAAACCTCTTTTATCATCAGGAGCGCTTTCAGTAACTAATAACATAGCTCCTCCCCATTGGCCTCCTATAGCTAATCCTTGCGCAAATCTTAAAATCGTAAGAAGGATAGGAGCGGCAACACCTATCATTGCATAAGTAGGAAGCAAACCAATTAAAGTAGAAGCAGTACCCATTAACACTAATGCCAACACTAGCGTTCTCTTTCTACCTATTCTGTCACCAAAGTGCCCAAAAATAATTCCACCTACAGGCCTGGCAATAAAACCTACAGCAAAAGAACCAAAGGATAGAAGTAAAGCTGTAGTTGGTGTTGCTTCTGGAAAAAAAGCTTTAGGAAAAATTAAAGCAGCAGCAGCTCCGTAAAGGAAGAAGTCATACCATTCTATGCTAGTCCCTGCTAAGGCAGTTAATGCAACTTTACGAATATTAGATTCTTGATTTTGAGTTTGATCGTTTGTCATTAGTTCCCCCTTTAGCTATTCTTTGTAAAACCGAAACAAATTGCAACTAAAAGTAGGAGAAAAAATTAGTTATTAGCGTATAGGTGGAGGAAATAGTTAAATAGATTATGGACAAGTAGAGATTTGAAAAAAGTAGCTTTAAGGAATATTCATAGATATCTAAGTCTATTCATTTCTATACAATTTTTGTTATGGACCATCTCTGGAGTTTTCTTTTCCTTCAATAAAATTGAGGAAGTTAGAGGAGAGCAATATCTTCTTGAGTCTAATGAAATGGATTTTTCTATAAACAGTCCAATAAACATAAATTCATCAGAGGAAATAAAATTTTTTTACAGATTAGATGATCTGGTTTATGAGGTTAATTTAGGAGGCAGTTCTTATGTCTATCATCAAGATGGAAATCCCATAGCAAAACTTTCTTTTTCTGAGGCCAAAGAAATAATACAAACTAAAACAAATTTAACACCAATTTCTGTTGGTGAAATCTCTAAAAATGAAAGAGGTTCTGAGTATAGAGGTCGACCTCTTCCTTTATTTAAAGTTGAGTCTCTGAATAAAGACGAGAAAGTTATTAATGTTTATTTAGACCCATATTCTGGTCAAATACGAGCAATTAGATCAACTCAATGGAGAATGTGGGATTTTCTTTGGGGATTACATATTATGGATTGGACTGATAGAGATAACTTTAATAATAATTTTATTAAGTTCTTTTCAGTTCTGGCTTTTATTAGCGCTTTATCAGGAATCTTGTTGTTTTTTAAAACTCGAAGAACTTAAATGATTAGTAACTTCTCTCACTCGTTAGTATTAGAGGAAGATATACCATCAATACAAGAAATTATGGAACTTTCTATAAATAGCCTTCAAAAGGATTATTTAGATAGAAAACAAATAGAGGCTTCTCATGAAGCAATGGGATTGGATATAGAGCTTATAGAGGATAAAACTTATATAAAAATAATAAACTCGGATAATAAAATTATAGGTTGTGGGGGATGGGGAAAAAGAAAAACATTATTTGGCGGCACTCATACTAGAGATAGAGATGAAACCTTTTTAGACCCTGTAAAAGATTCAGCTAAAATTAGAGCAATGTACACCCATCCGAGTTGGGCAAGAAAAGGTGTAGGTAGCTTGGTGCTTGAGATCTCAGAGAGTCTTGCAAGAACAGAAGGATTTAAGAGTTTTGAGCTTATGGCTACTTTATCTGGCGAACCTCTTTATAGGAGATATGGTTATAAAGTTGTTGAAGAGATAGCATGGAAGAGCTCAAAAGGAATTCTTATCCCTTTAAAGAAAATGATAAAAGAAGATGGAATATAAAGAGAACAATCTAGATCTTAAGCCAGAACTATTGGAAGGAGAATTTGTGTTTCATAGTTTGGTTGATGCTTCTTATGAGGAATTTAAGGAAATGAATCCAATAGCGTCAATTCAAGAAAAGGAAGGTTTAACCTTGGTAATACCTAAGGAAATTGCAGACAGACAAAACATCTCTTATGAATCTAGCTATAGCTGTATTTCTTTGGGCTTAGCTTCAGACTTAGACGACTATGGGCTTACGGCTTTGATTTCCGGGAAACTAAATGAAAGCAAGATCAGTGCTAATATTTTTGCTGGAAAATATCACGATCATATTTTTGTTCCTTCAAATAAAGCCAAAGAAGCATTATTAGTGCTTAATGATTTAGATAAGAATTAAAGAAAAATTAAAGCTTATGGTTAATTTAACCTATAAGCAATTTAATAAGAATTGGACAGAATCTTTATGGCTTTTTCTTCTTGCTTCCCAGCTACCACCTAGATGAGCTCCTATTTTTGCTCTATCTTTAAATAATTGAGCTCTTTCGTGAGGTTCATTCATGAATGTCTTATTGCCTTCCTTATCTTCATGATAATGAGAACCGTCCTTCCCAACAAAAGTGTGTCTACGACCAACTGCTATAGCATTAGGTATATACATAACAGGGTCTATTGCATCAAATGAGTGATGACCGCCTTCATAAGAAATTATTTTACTGTTACCCCCATTTTCATTGATCGCAGGAGATAATTTTTCTATAAGAACTGGAGGGGTGTAATCATCATCTGCTCCAATGAGAGTTAAGATCGGAGATTTACTCCATCTCATTTCTTCTGGCCACATAAAGGCACCAGGATAAAAGGCCAAGTGGCCTGCAAATCTTTCTCCATCAGGAGCAAGTTTTTCTGCTAGTGGTTCCCAAGCAGAATAGATTGCAGTACTTCCACCAAGACTCCAACCAGTTATAAAAACCTTAGAGGAATCAATATCAGGGTGTTTGGATAAAACCTTTAAGGCATTAAAGCAATCTGCAAGCACTGTCGCTAATGTCACCTGCATTTGATCTTCAACAATTGAAAAAACTTGCCTAGCTTCAAAGCTGCTGACTCTGAAGATAGCGAAACCATTGTTCAAAAAGTTTACTGCATGTTCATGATGATGTCCTCTCCAACCCAAGCTTCCATGCATACAAATCACCAAGGGGCATTTCTCTTTCTTTTCTTCAGGAAAAATCAACGTGCCAAACATGTCCTGTTCTTCTGATTCTTTAGAATTCAAAATATGAAAGAATTCAAATGGGTTTGAAGATTTATAGGTTACTAGCCCTTCGTCGCCTGATTTAAAGTTGTTCATAATTTATATTAGTCTATTTCCTTCTGATAGATAATAAAAGCTCTATATTCTTGTGTTTAGGATAAAATAATTTTTAGTGATTTGTATTAAAACAGAAATTCCAGAAGAAATATGCAAGATAGATGATGAGCTTAAAGCTATCTATCATAGTAAAGATTCAGTTTGTATTTGGGTCTTCAAGTCAAAAGATGACAGAAACCGTTTTATGGAAGAGACTATTGGAATGCTGAAAGACGAAAGGCAGGAATATTATGAGTCTAACTTTTAAGAAACCAACAATATTATTTTTTATAACCCTTATTTTACTTGGATGTTCTGAAGGTAATAAAGAATCTAAAGATACTCCAAGTATAGAGACATTTAGGTCTTTCTTGGAGGTATTAGCTTCAGACGACTTTGAAGGAAGAGCACCAGGGACACCAGGTGGAATAAAAACCAAAGAATTTATTGCTGAAGAGTTTTCTAAGTTAAATTTAGAAAAATTTAACGGTTCTTACCAGATGCCAGTCAAGCTAACAGAAATAACGCTTGATGTTGAAAAGTCTAATTTTTCAATTTCCTTAGAAGGAAAGGGGTTAAATCTTCGTAATGCTAAAGATTATGTTTATTGGACAAAAAGACAGATAGAAGAAGTATCTTTTAAAGATAGTGAGTTAGTTTTTGTTGGTTATGGAATAAATGCCCCGGAATACGAATGGCTTGATTATGACTCAATAGACGTCAGAGGAAAGACATTGGTCATGTTAATCAATGACCCAGGGTTTGAGTTACAAGACCCAAGCTTGTTTAAGGGAAAGGCGATGACCTATTACGGAAGATGGACTTATAAGTTTGAAGAGGCAGCTAGAAGAGGTGCGGAAGCCGTATTAATTATTCATGAAACGGCACCAGCAGCTTATGGGTGGCAAGTAGTTGAGACAAGCAATGTCGGACCTCAATTAGATTTATATTTTGAAGACAAAAATTTAAATCGAGTTAGCTTAGAAGGGTGGATAACAAAAGACACTGCAGAAAAACTTTTCTCTTCTATAGGAAAAAGTTATCAAGAAATGAAAGAGTTTGCTTTATCTAAAAATTTCCGCCCTGTGAACCTTACTGGTTTATCTTTATCTTCTGACATAAAAAATGAAATTAGATTTGCTGATTCTCATAACGTTGTAGGTTTTATTAAGGGTCAAGAGAGAGCAGAAGAATATCTTATGGTTATGGCTCATTGGGATCACCTAGGTATAAACAGCGTAGGAGAAATCTATAACGGTGCTGCTGATAATGCCACAGGAACTGCAATGGTTATGGCCTTAGCTGAATACCTTTCACAAGAGGATTTTAAGAGATCTATAATATTTGCCACTGTAACTGCAGAGGAGTCTGGGCTTCTAGGTTCGGGATATTTAGCAAACAATCTTCCTTTCAAGGAAAATCAAATGGTAGCAGGCCTTAATCTAGATGCTTATTTTGCTTTTGGGAGAGCCAAAGATCTACAGGTACTTGGATATGGTGCATCAGAGTTGGAAGATCTTATGCTTGAATCAGCTAAGAAAAAAGATAAATATCTTTCTCCTGATTTTCAGCCTGAAAAAGGACTTTTTTACAGATCAGATCATGTAAATTTTGCTAAAAAAGGTATTCCTGTTTTATATATAGACCCAGGAGTAGATATGTTAGAGGGCGGTATAGAAAGAGGAAAACAGTTGATTAATTCTTATTATATTGGAGGTTGCTATCATCAGGTATGTGATGAAATTACCAAAGAATGGAAATATGATGGAATCGAAGAGGATTTGTGGATCTTTGCTGATTTTCTAAAATCTTTAGCTAACTCTGAGGAATATCCAAATTGGTATGAAGGAAATGAATTCAAATCTATAAGAGATCAATCTATAAACAAATAAAGGAAAATTATGAAAAATTTAAAGGATGAAATTAAGTTTCCATGTGGCTTATCTATGAAAAATAGATTTATGCTTGCTCCATTAACTAATACTCAGAGCCATGAAAATGGAATTCTTTCAGATGATGAATTTAATTGGTTAACCATGAGAGCAAGAGGTAATTTTGGACTAACCATGTCTTGTGCTTCCCATGTTCAAGAAATTGGTAAAGGCTTTCCCGGTCAGTTAGGAATTTTTGGCGATGAACATATAGAAGGTTTAAAAAGATTAACCGATGAAATTAAATCTCATGAAAGTTTAGCTGTTGCTCAGTTGCATCATGCTGGAATGAGATCTCCGGAAGATATTATAGGAGAGCAGCCCGTTTGTCCTTCAGATGACGAAGAAACTAACTCAAGAGCCTTAACTCTAGATGAGGTAAAAAGATTGAGAGATGACTTTATTGAAGCCGGAGTTAGAGCAAAGAAAGCAGGATATGAAGGAGCAGAAATTCACGGAGCTCATGGTTATATTCTCTGTCAATTCTTAAGTTCTGATATCAATAAGAGAGAAGATGAATACGGAGGAACCTTAGAAAACAGATCAAGAATCATTTTTGAGATAGTAGACGGCATTAGAGACAAATGTGGATCTGAATTTTTATTGGGAGTTAGATTATCTGCAGAAAGATTTGGAATTAAATTAGGAGAAACAAAGGAAGTATGTAAAAAACTTATTGATACTAATAAAATAGATTTTTTAGATATGTCACTTTGGGATTCCTTTAAAGAACCAGTAGAACAAGAACATAAAGGGAAGATTTTACTTGAGCATTTTACAGAACTAGATTTTAAAGATGTTAAGCTAACAGTAGCAGGGAATATAAGAACAGGTGAAAATGTTCATAAAGTCCTTAATAATAAAGTAGATTTTGTAACCATAGGAAGAGCAGCTATTCTTCATCATGATTTCCCTGAGAGAGTAATGGAAAATCCAGATTTTGAACCAATAGAGCTACCCGTTCCAAGGTCCCATTTAATTAAAGAAGGCTTAAGCAAGAAATTTGTTGAATACATGGGGGCTTGGCCTGGTTTCGTAGGAGAATAAGGTACATATTTTGACTATAAAAGGTACAGAGTTTCAAAGAAAAGTTTGGAAAGAACTTAGTAAAATACCTGAAGGAGAAACTAGAACATATAAGCAAATAGCTATTGCAATAGGTAATCCAGATTCTTCTAGAGCAGTTGCTAATGCTTGCGGAAAGAACCCAAGACCTATAATTGTTCCTTGTCACAGAGTAATCAGATCAGATGGTAGTATTGGCGGTTATAGTGGAGAAGGCGGTGAAAATAAGAAAAGAGAGTTATTAATTCAAGAAAATGTAGATATCAATAATTTATAGGAGGCTAAAATGATAGATTTAAATTTAAAAGGAAAAAAGGCTGTAGTAACGGGAGCTAGTCTAGGAATAGGTGAAGCAGTAGTGAAGATGCTTGCAGATCATGGTGCAGACGTAGATTTTTGTGCTAGAAATAAAGAAGCAGTAGAAATACTTTCTTCTTATGAGTCTAAAGGAGAAATTAATGGACATATGGCAGATATGGGGAATTCTGAAGATACAAACAACTTTATAGAAAAGGTTTTGACAGGTGGAAACGTAGACATACTTGTAAATAATGTAGGTGCTTCTCCGTCAAGAAATTTTTTATATATGTCAGATGAAGACTGGACAGAATTGCATGAATTGAATCTTATGTCTGCCGTACGTTGTACAAGAGCATTTCTGCCTGCTATGAGGAAAAGTCAGTGGGGAAGGGTGATTATGGTTTCGAGCTCTGCAGGAAAATACCCTAATGCTGCTTTAATTGATTATGGTGCAACAAAAGCAGCAATGATTTCCATCAGTAAATCCTTAGCGAGGAAGTATGGAAAAGACGGTGTTCTGGTTAATTCTGTTTTGCCTGGATTAATTCATACAGCAATGTGGGAAAGAGCTGCTACAGAAATCGCTGAAGCAGTAGGAAGTACTATGGATGAAGTTATACAAAATAATGGAAAAGGAGTTCCTGTAGGAAGGTATGGAACTGCAGATGAAGTAGCCTCTTTAATAGTGTTTCTGTGTACTGAGGCTGCTTCCTACATAAACGGAACCTCAATTGAGGTGGACGGAGGCCAAGCAGCACATATTTGATATAATGGCTTAAACGAGTCTATATTTATGAGAATATTGAGACTAATTCCACTTTTATTTTTAGCTATAGTTCTAAGTAGCTGCAATACTTTAAGAGGAAGTTATATTGATGAAACGGAAAGGACGGTTGAGTTCCTTTTGGCCGATATGCCGCTTCCACCTGATACAGAATTTGTCGAAGATCCAATAATTATGGGCACTGGGGGTGGAGTTACAGGAAAAATTGTTCTTCATTCTCCTGTAAGTCCTATAACTAATTTAGATTTTTATACTAGCGTATCAAAAACTTCTGGATGGAGGTTGGTAGCATCAACCATATCAAAGAAAATTGATTTAACTTATAGAAAGGGTCAGAGATTGGTTAATGTGGAGATGGTTAGGCAGAATGATAGGATTGGAGTTCTTTTTGGGGGAGAAAACGATACTATTATTACAATAACAGTGGCCTTGCCTGATATTTCCGATTCACGAACAGATGACGATTAAAATAAATTATCAAAAAATCTACCTTATGGTAGGATGAATAGGAGAGGTGATCATAATGACAAAAACTTTTAAAAATATTTCATTTTTAATAATTTTTACTTTATTTGTTTCTGGCTGCTCTTTAGTCAGAGACACTTATCAAATAGAGCAGAGGATAGTTCTTGATTATTTACTTGAAGATCTACCACTTCCAGATGATGCAGAAATATTGAAGGTTCCAACGGTAATTCTAGGAACTGGAAATAGAATTGCGGGAAGAGTTATTATGGATTCACCTATAAGCCCTGCAGAAAACCTTATTTTTTATGGGAACAATACCGTTAGTTCTGGTTGGACTCTGATTCAATCCACTGTAGGAGATGAAATAATTCTTACATATGCAAAAAATGGAAGGTATGCAACCATAGAGCTAGTACAAAGAGGCATAGGTTTCTTTTCAGGTCTAAGCACGAGTCAGATCATTGTTTCAATTGTTCATCCTGAGTCCATAGGAGATCAAAATCCATATTTGGCATTAAACCCTAAACAGGCTAAAGAAGACTTAGATCAAGCAATTGCTTCTATAGAATAAAATTTTTAATTTCTATTAAAAAATGCTTATAAGGGTTATTTCTTTCCTTCTTCTTTTTTGTTCACTGAACATTTCTTCTCAAGTTTTAGAAGATTTAAAAGATAATAGAGCTGATTGGGACTGTTTTTCTGATCAAGTTATGGGCGGAGTTTCTGAAGGTTCTGCATCGGTAGTGTCTCAAGAAGACGGAAATTTCTTTAGATTACAAGGCGATGTAAGCACAGAAAATAATGGCGGTTTCATTCAATGTAGGGCAAATGTCAACTTAAAGACGAAAGGTCTAAATGGTATAAGAATTAAGGTAAAGGGCAATGGAGATGAATATTATGTTCATTTAAGAGTGCCAAGAATGTTACCTTGGAATTATTATTCAGCTAAATTTTATGCTTCAGAAGAATGGCAAACAATAGATTTACCTCTAAGTTCATTTGAATACTCAAGAAATCCCTCTAAAAAGTTTAAGTCTTCAAAGATAAGTACTATCGGGATAGTGGCTTATGGTAAAGACTTTTATGCTGAGGTCGATTTAGCTCAGTTAGAAATATACTAAGATTTATCCAGGGTGATAACAGATCCATACTTTTATGTAGTAGCTGTATTTTCAGTTTTTCTTCATGGAATGGCAAAGGGAGGATTTGCTGGATCATTGGCTTTGTTGGCTATACCCATGATGGCTTTCTTTATCCCTCCATTTCAGGCCGTAGCAATTCTCCTTATCCCACTTATTTTTATGGATATAGTCACCGTTTATAGATATAGAGGTATGTGGGATTGGAGTATAGTCAGATACATTATTCCTTTAGGTATTTTTGGAGTAGTAATTGGAACTATTTCTTTTAAGTACATGTCAGATGATCATATTAGAATATTAATTGGTCTCTTAGCCTTAGCTTTTTCCCTAGATTATTTTTTAAGAACCTCAAATTCTGAACCTAAGAAGGCATCCAGAATAGGTAGTTATTTTTGGCCAACTCTTTCTGGCTTCACTAGTTTTTCTATTCATGCTGGAGGCTTACCATTAAGTTTCTATTTGTTGCCAAAGAGATTAGACAGAAGGGTCTATGCAGCAACCATGGGAATTTATTTTTTAGCCATGAATCTATTTAAGATTTTCCCTTATGCCTATTTAGAGCAAATGACATTTGAGAATATAAAAACTTCATTAATGCTTCTCCCTTTAGCACCTCTAGGGGTTTATTTTGGAGCCTTTATGGTGGAGAAAGTAGGGCAGGAGTGGTTTTATAAAATTAGTTACTTTTGTTTATCTATAGCGGGGCTTAAGTTAATTTATGACGGAAGAAGTTCTTTATTCTTCCTTTAAATTTCTGAAATCAGGCTTCCTTTTTTCGATAAAAGCTTTAACTCCCTCTTTGTATTCAGCTCTATCTAAGAAAATTCTCTGAGTATCTCTTTCGTAATCCAATTGATTAGATAAGGAAACTGAAAGAGCATTGTCATGAGCTTTTGTAACAGCTTTAAGTCCTTCTACAGGACCATTTGCTAGTCTTTCAGCTAGTTCAAGAGATTTCTCTAAGAGTTCGCCATCTTCAAAGTAGTCCCAGATTAATCCCCAATCTTTAGCTTGAGTTGCACTGACATCGTCACCCAGTAGGCCCATGCCATTAGCTCTTGCTCTTCCGATTAAATTTGGAACAAACCAAGAAGAACCTACATCTGAGATAATTCCAAGTTGTGGACCAAAAACCAACTTAAACTTAGCAGATTTCGCCGCAACAACAAGATCTCCACTTAAGGCTAAACCTACTCCACCACCGGCTGCAATGCCATTAATCGCTGTAATAACCGGTTTGTTTATTGTAGTTATTGCTCTTACTAAAGGATTAAAGGCTTGATCCATGGTTTGATAAGCTCCTTCCCCTGGAGAGGTTCCTGCTTTCATATCCCAACCACCATCTGCTAGATCTGCTCCTGCACAAAATCCCCTACCATTTCCAACTATTACGACAACCCTTACCTTTTTATCGTCTTTAATTTCATTAAAAGTTTCTAGTAATCCTATTATTAGATCCTTGTTCATTGCATTTAAAACTTCAGGTCTATTAAGTTTTATTAACAAAACGCCTGATTGGCTCAGTTCTTTTTGGATTGCTGTATTCATATTAAATCCTCTTTAATCAAATTGTTTTTCGGTGCTAGCAAATAATAAATAAAATATTCCGCCAAAGAAAGTAACTCCTGCTGTTACATAAAACACAGTTGCCCAAGACCCTGTAGCGTCAAGAATCATTCCGGTTAGGATACCTCCAATCAGTCCAGGTATGGCAGCGATCGAATTTGTTATACCCATTAACCTTCCGGTATATTTTGGCCCAATATCTGCATGATTGACTATGAAACCACCTGCCGAAAATCCAGCAAAAACGTTTCCTAAGCACATTATTGTCATTACAGCAGCTACAGAATCAAACATAGGAACTAGGCACAAAGCTATTCCTCCACCACCAAAACCTATAGAGTTGCATAGGCGTCTTACTGTTATTAGTTTCACGCCCTTATTGGTTAAGTAGTCTGCAAAATAACCTCCCAAATTAGTGAAAATAAAAGCAGTTAAGTGAGGAAGCATGGCTAAGAGACCAACAGCAGCCCATGGAACCCCAAGCCCTTCACTTATAAATGCAGGGAGCCAGGATAGGAATACAAATAAAGAGTAGTTATTACAGAAATGTGCTACAGCTATAGCCCATAGAGGTTTGTTAAATAAAAGCTGTTTTACTGGCAGAGGATCATCTATATCGGATGCTGGAGCATTCTCTTGAATATAAGTTAACTCTTCTTCGCTGATATCAGGATCGTCCTTTGGAGAGGAAAAGACATACTTCTTCCAAAAATAATACCAAATAAAGCCTACTGCTCCATAAAGATAAAAGGCCCACTCCCATCCAATGCTACTAATGATAATAGGAGTGACGATGAGACCAAATATAGTTCCTATAGGTATAGCACTATTAGTTAAAGCTACTGATCTTGCTCTTTCTTTAAAAGGTATCCATCTAGCATATAAGCTATGCCAAGCAGGAAAAGTTACGGCTTCTCCAAGACCCATCCCAAACCTCGCTAATAAAAGCCAGTAGAAACCTGCAAAGAAAGCTAAAGGAGTTATTAATGTAAATATTGACCACACTACTAATCCGATCCCAAGAACTAATTTTGCTCCATATCTATCTGAAAGTAGGCCTCCTGGTATTTGAGTGAATATATATCCAAAGTAGAACATTCCAAGGACAATACCTCTTTCTGTATCTGACCAACCCATCTCACTTCCCATAGGAATAATTGCTAAGGAGATAACCACTCTATCTATGTAGCAAATGAATACAGCTAGCACTGTAAGAAGAATAACTTTAAATCTTTGAGGCATAATCTTTGATAATAATTCTGTATTTATACCTTAACTTTTAGGTAAATAAATAACAATTCAAATTAACTTAATATATGTTAAGTTAATATCAATAATATGAGTAATTCTGATAAGTATTTGCTTCAAGATATAAGGGTAATTGATGCAGCTAGTTTTATTGCAGGACCAGCTGCTGCAACCATTATGTCTGACTACGGAGCCGATGTAATCAAAATAGAGCCTCCCGAAGTGGGAGATAGCTTAAGATGGTTAATCCCTAGAGCTGGTCTTCCTGAAGGCGTTGAAAACTATTGTTGGCAGCTAACAGGAAGAAATAAAAGAAGCATCTCAATTAATTTAAAGGATCCTGAGGGGCAAGAAATATTGATTAAGCTTGTTAAGTCGGCAGATGTTTTTATAACCAATATGCCTTTTCCTTTAAGAGAGAAATTAGGATTAAGACCTGAAGATATTTGTCCGCATAATGATAGGTTGATCTACGCTTCTATGTCTGGATATGGAGAAACAGGACCAGATAAAAATAGAACTGCTTACGATTCAACTGCATGGTGGGCAAGAAGTGGTCTTATGGATTATGTCCGTCCTTCATCAATATCTGAGCATGCTTGGTCTACTCCAGGCATGGGAGATCATCCAACTGCATCGGCATTATTTGGAGCAATAATGACTGCCCTTTATAGAAGAGAAAAAACCGGCAAGGGCACTCAGGTTTCAACTTCGTTACTTGCAAATGGTGCTTGGTCTAACGGAGTATATTTGCAAGCTGCTCTAATGGGAGTTGAGTTTCCAGACAGATCTGATCCTCCTCCTAAACATCCTTTTGGATCTATATATAAAACTAAGGACAATGCTTTTGTAAGTTTAAATATGGTAAATGCAGCCAATGAGTGGCCTAAGTTAGCTAGCTCTTTAAATAGAAAAGATTTAATAGAAGATGAGAGATTCCAGAAAGGAGGCTTATTGACTAATATGGAAGAGCTAAGAGATGAACTTACTAAAGAATTTGCTTCTCGTGATTTAGAAGAGGTAAATTTAGCTTTAAGAGAATCTGGAGCAACTTTTGGAGTAATATCAAAAGCAGAAGACATTAAAAACGATAAACAATTCCATGAAACAGAGACACTGGTAGAATTAAAGCATGAAGGAATGCCAGGGGTGTTTACTATCAATAGCCCCTTCAATATTAAGGATGAGAAAAAAAAGTCCCCTTACAGAGCTCCAAGAATTGGAGAGCATTCCAAAGAAATTCTTGAAGATATTGGTATAAGTGAAGAACAACAAATAACTTTAAAAGAAAAAGGGACTATATATTGGGAGTAATTTATGAGTAATTGGGATGATATTCTAATTCTTGATGACCAACTGACGGAAGAAGAAAGAATAATAAAACAAAGCGCAAAAGATTATTGTGAAAATTCTCTTATGCCCAGGATTTTAGATGCCAATAGAAACGAAGTTTTTGATAAAGAGATATACAAAGAGTTAGGGGAACTTGGGTTTCTTGGGTGTACTATAAAAGGTTATGGCTGTGCTGGTGTTAATTATGTTTCTTATGGATTGATCGCTAGGGAAGTTGAACGAATTGACTCAAGTTATCGATCTGCATTTAGTGTTCAAACCTCTTTAGCCATGCATGCTATAGCTACTTTTGGTTCAGAAGATCAAAAGAACAATTATCTACCTAATATGGCAAAAGGAGAGTTGATAGGTTGTTTTGGTTTAACCGAGCCAGATGCTGGTTCTGATCCTGGTAGCATGAAGTCAACAGCAAAAAAAGTTGATGGAGGTTTTCATTTAAATGGTTCTAAGACATGGATAACCAATTCACCTATTGCTGATATTTTAATTATTTGGGCAAAAGATGAAGAGGGCATTCTAAGAGGTTTTATAGTAGAAAGATCAGATAAAGGACTGGATACACCTTACTTAAAAGGAAAATTTTCATTAAGAGCTTCTGCAACAGGACAAATCTTTTTAGATAATGTTTTTGTTCCTAATGAAAGGGTTTTACCTGAAGTAAAAAGTTTTAAAGGACCTTTTTCATGCTTGAATTCTGCAAGGTATGGAATCTCTTGGGGAGCCATGGGTGCCGCAGAGTTTTGTTGGCATGCAGCTAGAAGTTATTCTATTGACAGAGACCAATTTGGTGAACCTCTGGCTTCTAAACAATTAATCCAAAAGAAATTGGTAGATATGCAGACAGAAATAACTCTAGGACTTCAAGCCTCTCTTAGAGTCGGTAGGTTAATTGATGAAGGAAAAATGATCCCTGAAATGATCTCTTTAGTGAAAAGAAATAATTGTGGCAAAGCTCTTGAGATAGCAAGAGACTCAAGAGATATACATGGAGGCAATGGTATATCTGATGAATATCACGTCATTAGGCATGTCATGAACCTAGAAGCTGTCAATACTTACGAAGGTACCCATGATGTCCATGCTCTTATTTTAGGAAATCACCAAACCGGTTTAAATTCTTTCTCATAAAAAAAAGCCCGGTTAGACCGGGCTTTTTTTAGTTCCTTAGTTTTTAGAAATTATAGTTAAAAGTAGCACCATAAATTCTAGGTTCTGTAAGGAAATAGTTAGTGTACATTCCAGATGTATCAGAAGTTACATAATGACCTGTAACCGCAGTATTATCTGTCATGTTTCTAACCCATAGACGTAGGTTCCAAGTATCTTCTGGATCTTCAATAAGAACAGAAGCATTTGTTTGGTACCATCCTGGTAATTTATCCCAACTTCTATTGAACTCTCTAGAGTAGCTTGAAGCTTGCTTGTAATAATCAAGTCTAGCCGTTATATCTACTTTACCTGGAGTCCAAGTCTTAGCAATACCCATCTTGATAGTATATTCCGGAGAATTAGGAAGAGCATTTCCTTTAATGTTGGTAAGAATACCATCACTAGTAGCAACTCCCATTGCATTCAAGAAGTTTCTAGATATATAAGCTGGAACTCCATTGTCATAGACTGTGTTAGGTGCTGGTATACATGCCCCTAAACCACCACATGTTGCGTAAGGTCCATTAGGATCTCCCACAGTTGCTGCAATAACACCTGCTAAATTAGCTATGTATTGAACTCCCGTAGCACTTCCAGGGTCTATATTCTTTAATACTATCCAGTTAGGATCTCCCTGCTGTCTATCTTTTGGATCTAAAAGTATATTGTCAGTAGCTTCTGAATCTAACCATGAGAACATCACGTCTATTACGATATCCGAATCCCAAGTAGGGATATAAAGCATCTCAAGTTCAGCTCCTCTGATTTCTGCATCAACATTAACGTTAACAGAAGAGTTATTTATGATTTTATATATTTGAAGACCTGTATAGTCATAGTCAAAGAAAGAACCATTTAACTGCATTCTGTTATCGAGAAGAGTTGTTTTAAATCCAACCTCAAGAGCATCTACTTCTTCCTTATCAAAGATTCTAGGAGTGTCCTGAGGGAAGGCATCACTAATTGGAGGGTTAAACCCACCAGGCTTAAATCCTTTTGATAAAGAAGTATAAACTAAGGTGTCTTCATTAACTTTCCAATCAAGAACAACTCGACCAGTAGTTGAATTAAATTCTACTGTGGACGGGTTACCGTTGATATTACGTTGCTCATTGTATCCTGGAGTAGGAGGTACCATTAACAACGCTCCAACTAAGGCTTGCTGAGCAGCAGCTGCACCAGCAGCATCTCCCGCAGCAGTAGCTGTTAGAATTGCTAAAGTCTGAGTGTTTACTGCTGTAGTTGCACCGTAGTAATCCAAAAGAGGCAATGAAGCAGCTGTACAAGCGTTAGCAGCATTTCCTGCAACTATATCTCCAGCAGCAGCTGTTATACCAGTTAAACAATCAGCTAAAGAAGATCTTATCCAGATTCCTCCACCTATGTTTGCTGCATTTGCTAGCGAAGTTCTATCTCTTGTAGATTTTTCATCTGTGTTTCTTCTAAGACCTACAGTCAATCTCACATCATCACTTACATCATAGTATGCCTCAGCAAATATTGAATTACGTTCAGTTTCTCCAAAAGTATCACTGTGATAGAAACCTGGATACAGAGGAGGAACATTAATAGGTGCTAATCCATAAAGAGATATGAAATCCAATGAGTTAGCCATTACATAGTATCCGCCGTGAGTTTCATTATCTGTAGCATTAACTCCAGCTACAAAGTTGAATTTTCCGTCTAAATTTGACTGAACTTTTAATTCTAGATAATCAGTGTCGTTATAATCTGTATAAGACTTATCGTAAGAATAAACTCTATTAAAAGTACCATAAATGTCGCCACCTAAAACACCCGCACTTATTGTTTGTTCACAGTCATGGCCACAAGCTGTTCCTGAAATAGGAATGGATCCATCAGTACCAGCTAAAGCAGCTTGAACGAGAAACATAGGACCTACATCCATATTATAATCCTGCATAATTACTGAATTACCTCCAGCTCTAGCAGCATTTAAAGTGTATGTGTAGTCTCCTCTTTCATGCGTAACGGTTAAATAAGTTTGATCTGATTCTTGTTGGAATACAGGTTCAAAATCTGAGTGCATTTGACGGATTCCCATATTCTGAGGTCTAGGATATTCATAAAGACCTAGAGCAGCTAGTGCCGCACTATTTTGACCTAATGGAAATATACCACCAAAAGAGATGTACATAGTTCCTGTAGAGGATCCTGGGTTAATACCATCTCTTCCAAATTCATCAGAGATACATCCATATGTAGGAAGAGGGTTCTGTTTACAAACCTGATTAGTGATTCTTGATCTATCACTATCCTCTTCGAATTTATTATGCATAAGATCAACTGAAGTCGAGTCTCCTTCCCATCTTAGGCTCACTCTATATTCTTCATTATCTCTGCCATCTACATCACCATCTGAAAGTTCATAAAGATTTTCTGTATAACCATCTCTTACGAGAGCTGTACCTGCAACACGAGCCGCAAGAC
Organism: uncultured SAR86 cluster bacterium; assembly: GCA_902628375.1. Taxonomy (GTDB): domain Bacteria; phylum Pseudomonadota; class Gammaproteobacteria; order Magnimaribacterales; family Magnimaribacteraceae; genus CACOMS01. The sequence goes on from CACOMS010000006.1 coordinate 52,577, forward strand.
CATCCATGATTGGAATATTTACAGCAAATCTTTGCCTTTCGTGATTGTAGTTACCCACTTCTGCTTCAATGAAACCATTGAAAACATCCATTTCTGGTTTTCTAGTGATAACGTTTACAACACCACCGGTAGCATTTCTTCCAAACAGAGTGCCTTGTGGTCCTCTTAAGACCTCTACACGCTGAATATCAAAATATTCACTTGTTACCGTATTTCCAGCTACAGGTATATCATTTACATGCATTGAAACACCTGCTTCTCCAGAACCAGCAGTAACTAAACGTCCTATACCTCTTATTGAGAAAGAATTTCCTCCAAAGTTAGTAGGTGTAAAACTTACGTTTGGTGCATTCATTTGAAGATCAGTTCCAGCAATGATCTGCTTGGCTTTAACACCTTCTTCAGAAAAAGCTGTAACAGCTATAGGAACCTCTTGAAGACTCTCTTCAGTTCTTCTTGCGGTAACTACAACTTCTTCAATTCCTCCTTCTGCACTTTCATCTTCTTCTTCAGCAAATATGTTTATCGCTGGTAAAGAAACAAAAAGCATAGAAAGAACAAAAAAATTAGTAATTTTTTTCATTTGTTTGCTCCTTGGATTTTCATCCAAAAATTATGGGAATTCCCCCCAATTATTAATTTAAGAACCAAAACTCCCTTTTTGGCCTATATTTAGAAGTCATTATGCAAAAAAACACATAATTATTCTACTTTTGGTAGTCTAACAATATGAAAAACCTAAAATATTGCCTTCTTTTCTTTTCTTTTTTCGTTCTTTTATCCTGTTCGGAAGATAAATGCAGAGGAGTTGATTTAGTGTTAACAAACGGCAATATTTATACCGGAGACGCATCAGCACCTAAAGCATCAACTTTAGGGATAATAGGTAAAAATATAGCTTTCGTAACTTCTGATAACTTATTGTATGAAAATTGCCCCAATACAGAGGTAATTGATTTAAAGCAAAATACTGTTTTTCCTGGGTTTTCTGATGCTCATGCTCATTTGAAGGGAATAGGGTATAGGGAGATGACTCTTAATCTTCAAGGAATTAATTCTTTAAATGAGACTATGGAGGCTATAAAGGCACATGTTTTAAAATCAAAAAAAGGTGAATGGGTAATTGGAAGAGGCTGGATAGAAAAGGTATGGCCAGAAAAAAGATTTCCTACTAAAAGAGATTTAGATCAATTTTCGAAAGAAAACCCCGTTGTTATAGAAAGAGCTGATGGACATGCGGTAGTTGTCAATTCTCTTGCATTAAAGTTGGCAGGTATAGATTCAGACACTCCTGATCCTCAAGGAGGATTTATAGAAAAAGATGACAAAGGAGATCCAACAGGTTTACTTGTAGATAGAGCTTCATACTTAGTAGATAAATTAATCCCTAAAAATTCTAAAGAAAAAGATAAAGAAGCTTTTATAAAGGGATTAAATAAGTACGCCAGTTTGGGTTGGACTCAAATTCATGTTCCTGGAGGTGATTACCAAGACATAGAGCTTTTGAATGAAATAAAAGAAGAGGGAAATTTAATACAAAGAATCTACTTTATGGTTAGTGATGGAGAGCCAGCTCTTAAGCTCCTTGAGGATGGCCCAATTATTGATCCCGACCATTTCTTAACTATTAGATCTATCAAGATGTATGCAGATGGTGCACTAGGATCAAGAGGAGCAGCGCTAATCGAAAAGTATCATGATTATGAAGGAAAGGGAGTTCTTATATTTTTAGAGAGTGAAACAAAGCCCAAGTTAGAAAAAGCTTTGATAAAAGGAATTCAAATCGGCACTCATGCAATTGGTGATTTAGGTAATCAGACAGTTTTAGATTGGTATGAGGAAGCATTTAAAGCTGTAAGTGATGAGAATAGAAGGGTTATTTCTCCAAGGTGGCGTATAGAACATTCTCAAATAATAACCCCTGAAGATCAACAGCGCTTTGTTGAGTTAGAAGTGATCCCATCCATGCAACCGTCTCATGCCATAGGAGATCTTCATTTTGCTGTGGATAGACTGGGTATGGAAAGAATAAAAAATGCATATGCTTGGAGAGATTTAATTGATAGAGGATTAATAATAGCTGGAGGGTCTGATGCCCCTGTGGAAATCGGAGATCCTAGAATAGAATTTTATGCAGCTATATCTAGAAAAGATTTAACAGGTTATCACTCTGAAGGGTGGAACTTAGATCAAAGAGTTACAAGACAAGAGGCTCTTAAAATGTTTACTCTCTGGCCTGCAATGGCTTCATTTCAAGAAGATATTAGAGGCACATTAGAAGTAGGAAAATTAGCTGACATTTCCGTTTTTGATAAAGATTTAATGACAATTCCTGAAGAAGAGATAATGTCATCAAAAAATGTTTTGACTATGATTGATGGCAAGATAGTTTACTCAGAGCTATAAAAAAAGGGCACCTTAAGGCACCCTTTTTTTGTTTTTACCAATCTTTATAGATCCATACTAAGCTTCATGTAATAGAAAGCTCCGTTAAATCCAAAAGGAGCTTGTTCAGGATATTTCCATCCAAGAACAGTTGCTCTAGGTTCTTCATCTGGATATTCATCAAAAGCATTTTGAGCTCCAAATGATAATGAGTAAGTGTCATTAATTTGCTTAGTTACTTCTAAGTCAATGTTGTAGATATCACTCATTTCTATCCAGGCATCACCCCAATCAAGGTATTTCCAGTCATCTACCCAATTAATTCTAGCTAGATATGTCCAGTCACCATTGAAGTGAGTTGCTGTTAAGTTCCATCTTGTTGCTGGTAGAAGGCTCTCTATTTGAGCTATTCTTCCTGCACCGATTAGATTACTTGAAGTGTTGTTAACTTCAGTGTCTACATCACTGTAAACAAATGTATAGAAAGTATTTCCACCAAATTGTTCAGCGCTGTATGTAGCTACTATGTCCATTCCTTCGGTAGTTGTATCGAAGTCATTTACATAGAAACGGAAGTTAGTTAAATCTCCTGCTCCAGGGATTCCTAACGCAGTTAAGTTAGCAATATCCGTCGCAGTTAGAGTAACGTTGTCACTCTGAGAAATTCTATCCTCAAGTTCTATTTCATAGAAATCAACCGTAATGTTTAAGGCATCAGTAGCATCCCATACAAAACCAAAGCTTGTATTTGTAGATTCTTCTGGCTGAAGCTCCTCACCACCGTATTGCATTGATACAGGGTTAGTAGGAGCTAGAGTACCTTTTTGATATAGGACTCCATTACTATCAGAAACAGTTGATATATTTGAAATATTAGCTTGTCCTGGAGTAGGGGCTCTGAATCCTGTACTTCTTGTACCTCTGATTTTCAGATTGTCATTCGCACTGTATAGGAATGAGAATTTACTATTAGTAGTTGTACCAAAAGTATCAAAATCTTCGAACCTTGTTGCGAAACCAAGAAGGAGATTATCAGAAACATCAGCCTCTAAATCTACGTATAAAGCATAGTTACTTCTATCCCAGACGCCAGCCATACTTGGAGAAAAACCTCCAAAACCGTTAGATCCAATACCAAATCCTTGCAGGTAGTAAGGTCCAATTTCCCAACTTTCTTCATTGCCTGAAATTACAGTAAATTGCTCTTCTCTAAATTCCAATCCATAAGCTACGTTTAAATCAGAAGAGAAACCATCAACTGGTACTGATCTAACAAAATCAGCATTGAAATTCTTTTCTAATTGAATGTAACTTCCTGGGTTAAATTCCGTTGGAGAGTTTGGTCCAAGAGATGCATTAACAGTATTTTTTATGTAGTAGTCAGCACTATTTTCACCAATACTTGCACTAATATCATAAGTAGTTCCTGAATCCATAATTCCTGAAACACCTGCAGCTAAACTCCAATCCATAACAGAACCACCGAAGCTAGGAGTGAATCCTCCTGGGAACATTTCGTTAAACACGAAACAGTTTGGATCTGCAATTATGGAAGCTAGATCAGTATCAGAAGGTGATCCAGCACCACTGGCTGGAACATTAACAACTGGACAAGTTCTAGCGGCACCTGATGTAGCTTGAGCTATATCACCTACCAATCTAGTTGTTCCGCCATCAGCAGAGAAAACTCCGCCTCTGTTGGTTGGGTTTCTAAAGAAGAACCCTCCTAATACTTTTCTTTCAGCATAATTACCGAAAAGGTAAAATTTAGATGATTCATCTAAATCAAGACCAATATTAGCAACTAGTTTTACATCATCACTTACTTCTGGAGATCCCCAAATTTGAGCAGGCTCTGGATAATTCCATATATTGGTATTACCTCCATCGTATAATGCTTGTGCATCAGCTCTTTGAACACTTCTACTTGTGGCTTCAGAGTCTTGTAGCTCTAATGAAAGATTTGCATATCCATTTGAACTAAATGGCATACCAACGTTGGCAGCAACCCTCCAAGATTCTCCGTCACCTTCCTTGTATTCACCACTTCTGATTTCAAGTCTAGTTCCTTCAGAGCTATCATCCAGAACAAAGTTTAAAATACCAGCAATAGCATCAGATCCATATTGTGCAGCAGCACCATCTCTCAAAACTTCTACTTGCTTCAGAGCAATAGAAGGTATTGCAGAGATATCTGGTCCTTGTGCACCATCGGAGATACCACTTCCTAAGAAAGATATTACTGCACCTCTATGCCTTCTTTTACCGTTTACTAGTACCAGCATATTATCTGGCGGTAGACCTCTTAAGTTTGCAGGTCTAATAAGAGTAGCTGCATCACTAATAGGCTGTGTATTGACGTTAAAGGAAGGGACAAGGGTACGGATCATATCCGGTACATCCATTGCGCCCTGATTTACAAAATCAGAGCCAGAGATTACATCTACAGGTGCAGGTGAATCTCCTACAGACCTAGCATCTCTTCTTGAACCAACTACAACTACTTCTTCTTCGGCTTCTTCAGCAAAAGAAACTGGTGAAAAAGTAGGAATAGCTAGTAAAGGCAGAGAAAATAAAAGGCCTTTTAAAATATTAAATTTTTTCATATTTATCCCTAGTTAGTTATTAAAAGAGCAGAAAAGGAAATCTTCAAAATCAGAATAAGCCCAAATAAGCTCCCCATTAACTCATTATATTGTAGTTTCAAAATAAAACCCATTTTCATAATATATTACCCTTCAAATGAAGGTTTTCTATAAATCCTGGGAATTACTCTTCCGTTTTAGCTCTTTCTTTTTTGTCGCGGCAATAGGATCAAATCACGACGGAGCTATAATAAGTAGGTTGAAAGAAAAGTAAAGAAAAAAGAATGAAAAATCAGCAAATAGATAAGATTTTTATGAAGGAAGCTCTTCAAGAAGCAAAGAAAGCATACAAAGAAGAAGAAGTGCCAGTTGGTGCAGTTATTGTTTTTAATGAAGAGATTATTGGAAGAGGTAGAAATAGATCGGTTAAAAATAATGATCCTTCAAGTCATGCTGAAGTCGAGGCAATAAGAAATGCATCTAAACACCAAAATAACTATAGGCTTAATGATTGCACCTTATACACTACTTTAGAGCCTTGTATGATGTGTGCAGGACTAATTATTCAAGCAAGAATAAAAAGAGTGATCTATGCTGCTTTAGATCCCAAGTCTGGAGTTATAGAAAGTAACGAAAGAGCCTTAGAAAAAGATTTTTTAAATCATAAAACTGAATTCTATAAGGGCTTTTATGAAGAAGAGAGCTCTAAATTATTGAAAGATTTTTTTAAAACTAAGAGAAACTAGATTTTAAAGTTAGCCCATATAGGTGCGTGATCTGAAGGTTTCTCCATTCCTCTGGCTTCATAGTCTATTCCTACATCCTTTAAAGTTGGAGCCAGACTATCCGTTATCCAGATTTGATCAATTCTTAATCCTCTTTTTGGAACATCATCAAAGCCTCTGCTTCTATAATCAAACCAACTAAATAAGTCGTCAACTTCGGGGTTAATTAATCTAAATGAATCCTTTAGTCCCCAATCAGTGAGATTTTTTAACCACTCTCTCTCTTCAGGAAGGAAACTGCATTTGCCGGTACTTAGCCATCTCTTTCTATTTTGTTCTCCAATCCCTATATCTATATCTTGAGGCGATATATTTAAATCTCCCATAACTATCAGGTTTTGACTAGGTGAGTGATTGCTTTTCAGGTGGTTTATTAAATCCCCATAGAACTTTTCTTTATAAGGGAATTTTATAGGATGTTTTCTTTCCTCTCCCTGAGGAAAATATCCATTCAAAATAAAGATAGAATCACTCTTTGTTTTGAACTCTCCCCAAACAAATCTTTTTTGGGATTCATCAGTATCTGACTCAAATCCTTTTCCAGATGCAATCAAGTCCTTTTTATAAAGAAGGGAAACCCCATAATGACCCTTTTGACCATGTGTTATTGACTTATACCCCATTTCTTCAATCATTTCATGCGGGTATTCATCATCATGGACTTTAGTTTCCTGGAGTCCAATTACATCTGGTTTGTGATTTTTTATAAGAAATTCCAACTGGTGTGGTCTAGCTCTTACACTGTTTATGTTGAAAGAGATTATCTTCATTAACTGGCTTCCTTGGTAAGAATAATGGCAGGCTGAAATGAGTAACTAATAAAATCAGCCATAACATTAGCTGCTTCTTTTAGAACTTGCTCTTCTATATCAAGTTCTTCTATATCTTCTCTATCTAAATATTCCGTATAAGAAACAAACGTTTTAAGTCCAAGTTTTTCTCTCAAACTATTTTCCATAGATAGGATTATGTTCTCATATTCTTCTTTCTTTATTTTTCTTTGTTCTAAATTTATAGAAATCCATTTTTGATCCTTCCTTTCATCCCTCAATGAAATTAGTTTCTGATAATGGTCAAAAATTAAAGATTCCTCAATCCTGTCTTCACTCATTTTTTTTAAAAAGGGAAGAGAAGATCCAAGCCTATTAAAGTTTTTAAACCTTGTTGAAGCAATTTGATCATACTCCAGAGCCTGAGGTAATAATCCTTCTCCAACTTCTTCTGAATCTATAAAGCTCGGTAGATAAAGGTTTGGTTGAATTCCTTTACTTTGCGTACTTCCTCCAGAAACCCTATAAAACTTAGATTCAGTAAACTTTATTTGTCCTTTCGAAAGAGCTTCTAGCCTTTGAACCGTTCCTTTACCAAAAGTATCAGTTCCTAAAATTAGACCTCTTTTATAATCTTGAATAGCTCCAGCTAAAATCTCAGAAGCTGATGCACTAGCTCTGTTAACCAATATAATCAGAGGATCATCATAGGATTGAAATCCTCTTATTCTTCCTATTCTATCTATTCTTCCATCTGAGTTTTTTACTTGGACTTTAGTTCCTCCGCCAAGAAATAATTGGGCAAGTGCGTTGGCCTCTAAAAGAGATCCTCCTCCATTATTTCTTAGATCCAAGATTAAGCCATCAATAGATTCTTTTTTTAGTTCATTTATTAAATTCTTTACGTCTTTACTTGAACTTTTGTAATCGTAAACACCCTTATTATATGCTTCAAAATCCATATAAAATGCTGGAAGTTTTATTACCCCAAAGCTGAAAGATTTACCGTTTCTTTCTAAGTCAATTATTCTTTTTTCTGCATCTTGATCTTCTAGTTTTACATTTCCTCTTGTGATCTCTATTACTTCAGTTTCAGTATCAGGAGAAGAGGCAGGGATAATTTCTAATTTTACTTTTGTACCTTTTGGTCCTCTGATTAGGTTTACTACATCATCTATACGCCAACCAATTACATCAGTTAATTCTTTATCTTTTTCTTGTCCCACAGCGACTATCCTGTCATCTGCTTCTAGGGTTTCAGATTTTTCAGCTGGGCCTCCTGGAACTAGAGACGAAATAGAAGTGTAAATACAATCACTAGTCAAAAGAGCGCCTATCCCTTCTAGAGAAAGGCTCATTTCTATTTCAAAGTCTTCAGTTCTTCTAGGAGAAAAATATGAAGTATGTGGATCATAAGAAGAAGCAATTGAGTTTATAAAAAGGCCAAATACATCTTCATTTCTCGTTTGTAAGAAATTATTTCTTTGACAATTAATTTGTTTGCTTAATTTAGATTTAACTTCATCTTCTTCATTTCCATTAACTAGTAGTTGAATAACGTTATTGATAAATTGGCTTGTCCAGAGATTAACTAGCTCTTCTTCAGTTTTAAACCAAGGCGCTTCACTTCTATCTACAAGTATTTTGCTATCCTGATAAAGATTCAATGAATCAATTTGTTCTAGTAAAGCTAAATGAAGCTTTGATCTCTGCTCATATCTTTTTTGATAAATCTTAAATAAATCAAATGAAAAGGTGAGTTGAGAGTTTAAAAGCTTATCCCCTGACTGCTGAGCTTGTTGACTTAATACTTCTTCTTCTAGAAGAAATGATCTACTTGGATCTAATCTTTCTAAATAAATATCTGAGGCATCTGAGTAAATTTCCTCATATTCTTTTTTCGAGTAATGTCTTTTTTCAAGTAAGGAAATGATTTCATAAGCTAATGAAATGTCATCCTCAGATTGATTTATTTCATCAGAAATAGATGCGTTGGAGAATCCAAAGACCACAAAAGAAAGCAAATAGGCATAGACGAATTTTGTTTTATTTGTCATCAGAAGATAATTAGGATTTTTTTAGGACTTTTATTTACTTAATAACAGATTACTATATCTTCTATCTCAATAAAAATGAATAAAGATAGGTATAAAAATTTAGGAATCAAACCCTATGAAAAAGGTTTGTTAGATTTAAGTGATAACGTCTATTGCTATCTACAACCAGATGGTGGCTGGGGGTGGAGTAATGCAGGACTTATAGTTGATGAAGAAGAAAGTTTAATTGTTGATACACTTTTTGATGAAGATCTAACAAATGAGATGCTAAAACAGATGAGGGGAGCTGAACCAAAAGCTATGGAAAACATAGTTTCTTTGGTGAACAGTCATTCAAACGGAGATCATTGCAATGGTAATAACTGTGTAAAAACCAACGAAATTATATGCAGTGTTTCAACTTTAGAAGAAATGGCTCATGAGTCTCCTGAAGTTATGGCAAATTTAATTGAGAATGCATCTGAAATGGGAGAACTAGGTAAGTTTTTCTTAGATTGCTTCGGAAGTTTTAACTTTAAAGGCGTTACTAGAAGATTACCCAATACAACTTTTACCGGACAAACTGAGAGGTATGTGGGAGACAAAAGAATTGAGCTCATTGAAGTTGGCCCAGCTCATACCAATGGAGATATCCTCGTTTATGTACCTAGTGATAAAACTGTATTCACTGGAGATATTCTATTTATAGAAGGGCACCCTATACTTTGGGCTGGCCCTGTTAAAAACTGGATAGCAGCTTGCGATAAAATTATATCCATGGATATAGATTTTGTAGTACCAGGCCATGGTCCTGTTACAGATAAAAGAGGAGTTAAGGCAGTTAAGGATTATTTAATTTATATAAGAGATCAAGCTGAGATAAGATTTCATAATGGAATGAGCGCTTTGGAGGCATCAAAGGACATTGACCTAAGTGATTTTGAGTCTTGGGGTGATGCAGAAAGGATAGCAGTAAATGTTAATTCACTTTATAGAGAGTTTAAGCAAGAAACATTGAGAGAAGATATAACAATTCTATTTTCACAAATGGCAGAGTTAGCTAACAAATGAGCAATAATAAATTAGAGTTTTTCTACGATTGCAGTAGTCCATGGACATACCTGGCTTTTTCTGAAATAGAAAATTTAACTACTAGACATAAACTCGATTTAATATGGAAACCTATTCTTGTGGGGGGAGTATTTAACGCCGTTAATCCAAGCGTCTATGCAACTAGAGCTAATCCAGTAAAAGAAAAAAGCAAATATTCAAATAAAGACTTACAAGATTGGTGCAAGGTTAGGGGCATAGTAATCAACTGGCCTAAAGTTTTCCCTGTTAACAGCGTTAAAGCAATGAGAGGTGCTTTTTATGCCATAGAAAAAGGATCTATATCAGAATATTCTTCTAAAGTTTTTTATAGTTATTGGACAGAAGGTAAAGACATTTCTCAGCCTGCCATTCTTTCTGAAATTATAAATTCCCTTAATATAAATGAAGAGGAATTCTTTTCTTACATTGAAGAAGAAACAACAAAGCAAGCACTAAAATTAAATACACAAGAACTTATGGATAGAGGGGGGTTTGGCTCTCCCACTATTTACCTGAATGAAACAGATATGTTTTTTGGAAACGATAGACTTCAATTAATTGATGAGCTAATAAACATCAATCCATAACTATAGCAACTTTACCCAGAAGCTTTCTCTGCTCCAAAAATCTAATGGCTTCTTTAGATTCTAGTAATGGAAATTCTCTACATACATATGGTTGAAAAGCCCCAGTTTCTGCAATATCTCTAATTGCTTGATTGTTTTCTTCCCCTTTAATTGGGTCTCTTCTTCCATATTCACCAGCTCGAACTCCAATGATTGAAAACCCTTTTATTAGAGGCATATTGACAGGAGCTGAAGGTATTCTTCCACTTGCAAACCCTACAATTAGTAATCTACCTCCCCAGTTAATGCATCTTATTGATTCATCAAAAACATCTCCTCCAACTGGGTCATAGATGACATCTGCTCCTTTTCCATCAGTTAAATCCTTTACCTCTCCTCTAAAAGAAACATTTTCATCTTTGTGAGTTAGAACGATATGATCTGCGCCCCAATCTTTAGTTTTTTCTAATTTTTCTAATGAAGTTCCTGTTGCAATTACTTTAGCATCTAAGTGTTTTGCTAATTGAACTGCAGCCATTCCAACACCTCCGGTAGATCCATGAACTAGGACCGTTTCTCCTTTAATCACTTCGCCTCTTCTTACTAAAGAAACATAAGCAGTTAGATATGCAGTCTGGAATGAAGCGGCTTGAGAAAAATCTAGAGTTTTAGGTTTTAATTTTACTCCTTGCTCTGGAACCTTTATAAATTCTGAGAAGGCTCCTGTTCCCCAAGACCCAAAAGTGACTTCATCTCCTAAATTTAAGTTTTTCACCGAATCGCCTGCCTTTACTATGACTCCTGAACCTTCCATACCAAGAACAAAAGGTAATTCTGGTTTGTGTTGATATTTTCCTTGAGTCATTAAAAGATCAGGAAAATTGACTGATGCAGCTTTTACTTTAATAAGAACTTCATTGCCTGTGGGGTCTTCCGTTTCAGTTTCTTTAATTTCAACTCCAGATAAGTCATCAGTGATTTCAGAACAAACTAAAGCTAACCCTTTATTCATTTTTATTCTTTTTGTTCTTCAGCTGATTTTTTTATCGACGAAGAAGTTTGATTAAACATCATATCCAGACTCTCTTTGGTTTGTTTCTTTCCAAAAGATCTTGCCTCTTTCCCTACATCAATTCCTCTTCTAACAGCAGGCCTATTCTTGATATCATCAAACCATCTTCTTACATTCGAAAAGGAATCAAGATCTACTTCATATCTTTTATAAGCTGTTACCCATGGAAAAGAAGCCATATCAGCTATCGAATAATTACCTGCTAAGTATTCTCTAGACTCTAGAACGTTGTTCATTACTCCTAATAATCGATCGTATTCATTTTTATATCTTTTTTCTGAGTAAGAATGATCTCCTGGGAAGTTAGGAGCATAATTAACAAAATGACTAACTTGTCCTGCCATAGGTCCTAGTCCCCCAATCTGCCAGAATAACCATTCCAAAACCCTAACTCTTTCTCTCTCATCCTCCCCAAAGAAACGACCAGATTTTTCTGCTAAATACATTAGGATAGCACCCGATTCAAAAACACTTATTGGATCACTCAAAGAGTTATCAACAATTACTGGCATCCTATTGTTCGGACTTATCTTTAAAAAATCAGGTTTAAATTGGTCTCCTTTTCCCAGATTTACAGGAATAACTTTATAAGGCATTGAGCATTCTTCTAACATTATGGTAATTTTCCAACCATTGGGTGTAGGAGCGTAGTACAGATCAATCATTTCTTTTCTCTTATTTAATTAATAGTTTATCTTTTTTTAACCAAATTTGATTAAGCCAATCTTTTATTTCTTGTCTAAAAGATTCATCATTTAAGTAGTCATTTCCAAAAAAAGATTCTGGTATCTCAATTATTTCAACTTCAACAGTTACATCATTCATTTTTCCACACAAGAACTTCCAAAATGTTCTATGTTCAGAATCATATTTTATAGTGAAATTAATAAAGGATTTTATATATGGCATAGTTGAAAGCGCTAAGGCTATTCCTCCTGTCTTAGGTAGTAATAGCTTTTGATATGGAGATTTTTGTTTTAGTTTCTTGTCTTCAGTAAACCTTGTTCCTTCTGCAAAGCTAAAAATAGATACAGGATATCTTGAATATCTCCCAAAAGATTTTTTCATTTGTTCAATATCTCTTCCCCTTAATTTAGGATTTTTTTCTAATTGATCTTTTGTATATCTCTTGAGAAAGGGCATGTCTAACGCCCACCAGGCTAAACCAATTATAGGCACCCATTTGAGAACATCTTTCATAAAAAACTTCAACATAGGAATATTTCTATTTGTAATACTTTGTAGCACGAAAATATCAGCCCAAGATTGGTGGTTAGCTGTTACTAAATACCAATTTTTTGAGTCGAGTTTCTGAAAGCCATTAACTTTCCATTTTGGTTTATGTAATAGATTTATCCATGCTTTGTTGCAGAAAATCCAACACTCACCAATGAAAATAATTAGTTTTGTAAAAAAAATCTTCCAGCTTTCTATGGGTAGTAATAACTTTAAGACAGCAAAGGAAAGTAAAAATATGCACCAAAATAAAGTGTTTAATAAAACAAAAATAAAAGCTGTTACGCCAATCAGAGCACTCACAACTAAGTTTTGTCTTTAATATTCACTAAGCGTAGCGTATCTATCTATATGATAATCTGATGAACCAAATATTTGCTCAGCTACTCGAGATCTTTTAAGAAAAAACCCTATGTCAAATTCATCTGTAACTCCAATTCCTCCATGCATTTGTACAGCTTCATTACTGACAAGGTGAAGGGTTTCTCCGGCCTTAAATTTAGCCAAGCTAGCAAACCTAGCTCTATCATTAGAATTTTCATCCACAGCATTCAAAGCTCCAACCACCGCAGACTTTGTTAATTCTAGTTCGGTAAACATAATTGCAGCTCTATGCTGAAGGGCTTGAAATGAACCTATTACAGATCCAAACTGCTTTCTTTCTTTTAAGTATTCAAGAGTCCTTTCAAAAGCTTCTAATGCACTACCTAACATTTCAGAAGATAAACCTATTTGAGCTCTTTCAAGAACTTCCTCTATTACAGGATATCCTGTATCCGGGGCACCTAAGATTGAACCTTCATTAACTACTACATCCTTGAAATATATTTCTGAAGAATTTCTAGAATCTACCATATGAGTTCTTTCTATATTCAATCCATTTGTATTTTTATCAATAAGAAATAAAGTTATTCCTCCCTCATCATGAGTTTCTCCGCTCGTTCTAGCAGCAACAATCAAGACATCTGCTGAATGACCATCAAGCACAAAAGTTTTATGGCCATTAATTATGTAATCTTTACCTTTCCTTTTGGCTTGTGTTGATACATTTACAGGAGAATGTCTTGGACCTTCCTCTAAGGCAAAAGCTGTAGTTAAGTCTCCAGAAGCCATCTTAGGTAAGTATTCATTTTTTTGATTCTCAGTTCCAGCTAACTCCAGAAAACTTACTCCAATAAGAGCTGTAGAAAAAAGCGGTGAGGGAACAAGAGTTCTTCCAGTTTCTTCTAATATCCCACCAAGACCCATCATTCCAAATTCAGATCCACCATATTTTTCTGAAACCAAAATTCCTGCCCATCCAAGTTCAGCCATTTTCTTCCAGATTTCTTTACTATAGCCATTCTCATCTTTTGAATCTCTTAAGTCTCTAAAATGAGAAATAGGAGCATTTTTTTGCAAGAATTCTTTTGCTGTATCTTTGAGGAATTGTTGTTCTTCGTTTAGTAATAAAGACATAAATGTTCTCCTTTCTATTTATCTGGAAGATTAAGGACTCTTTTGGAAATAACATTAAGTTGTACCTCAGATGTACCACCTTCTATTGAATTTCCTTTTGTTCTTAACCAGTCTCTTGTAATAGCTAATTCTTCTGCTGAAAACGGTTCTCCTTCCCAACCTAAAGCATTCGTGCCCATTGCTTCTAACATAAGTTCATATCTAGATTTATTTTGTTCTGTTCCATAATACTTGCTTATAGAAGCTGTTGCGCTTGGACCTCCTGATTTCATTTCTTCACCCATTCTCTGAAGAGTTAAGCCAAAAGCTCTCGAATTGAGATCGTGCTTAGCAATTTTTGTTCTTAAAATTGAATCTGATAATTTATTTTCTTTATTAGAGCCCGCATATTTTTTTCCTAATTGGGCCAAGGCTGAAGTTTTACTTTTTTGGCCAGAATTACCTGAACCTAGTCCCATACCAGAAATCATAGACCTTTCATGTTGTAATAATCTCTTTGCTATAGTCCATCCTTCATTCAATGTACCAATTAAATTTTCTTTTGGAGCCTTGGCATTTGTAAAGAAAGTTTCACAAAAAGGTGATTTACCACTGATTAATTTAATAGGTTTTACTTCTACTCCAGGTTGATCCATATCTATTAGAAGAAAACTAATACCTTCGTGTTTAGGATCTTGTGGACCTGTTCTGACTAAGCAAAAAATCATATCTGCGTAATTGGCATTCGAGGTCCAAATTTTTTGACCATTAACTACGTATTCATCGCCTTCAAGTACAGCCTTTGTTGATAGGCTAGCTAGGTCTGAACCAGATCCTGGTTCACTATACCCTTGGCACCACCATATTTTCCCTTTTACTATATTAGGGATGTGTTCAAGTTTTTGCTCATGAGATGCAAATTCAAGGAGAGCTGGACCAAGCATCCATATACCAAAACTACCTAAGGCAGATCTAGCGCCTATTGCCGACATCTCTTCTTGGAGGATTTTATTTTCTTCATAAGAGAGTCCACCACCACCATATTCTTTTGGCCAAGTAGGACATGTCCATCCTTTGTCGCCCATTTTTTCAAGCCAAATTTCCTGATCAGGATGAGAAAAAGAAGGATTTCTTCCTCCCCAGCATATATCTCCTGGTTTCCTCATCTCAGGAGGACAATTTGTTTCTAACCAATCTCTAGTTTCTTCTCTAAATGTTTGAAGGTCGCTCATATTAATCCTTGAATGTTTGTTGCAAAAAAAAAGTTTGAAGTTATTCTATTAAATCAAATTTAGAAATAAAAGAAAGGGAGAAAAAAAGATGAAAGCTTACCAAGTAGTAGCTAATGGGGAGCCGTTAGAAGAAAGAGAATTAGACACTCCTCAACCAACAGGATCTGAAGTTTTATTAAAAACAGTTTCTTGTGGGGTCTGTCACTCAGATGTTCATATTCATGATGGTTATTTTGATCTCGGTGGTGGAGTTCAATTGCCTTCTCCTCTTCCTGGTGGCGAACCTTTAACTATGGGTCATGAGATTTTTGGGGAGGTGACAGCAATAGGCGAAGAAGTTGAAGGTATAAATGTAGGTCAAAAATATGTAGCCTATCCTTGGATGGGTTGTGGGGATTGTGATCTTTGTAATGATGACATGACTCATTATTGTCCTAATAACTCTAATCTTGGTATTCACGTTGGTGGTGGCTATGGAGATCATGTATTAGTTCCACATTCCAAATATTTATTTGATGCAGCTGATACTCCGGATAGTCTGGCAGGTAGTTATGCCTGCAGAGGATTAACTGCCTATAGTGCGTTAAAGAAAGCTGGACCTTATACGAAGGATAATTCTTTAGTAATAGTCTCTGCTGGAGGTTTAGGTTTGTTGGCCCTAAAAATTGCAAAAGCAGCTTATGGAATAAGCCCTATAGTAATTGATATAGATGATGAGAAGCTGGGTATGGCCAGTCAATTAGGAGCATCTGCTACCATCAATTCAACAGAAGAGGGTGCAGCTGAGAAGTTATTAGAACTAACAGAAGGTGGAGCAAGATCTATAGTAGACTTTGTTGGAGCCGAAGCTTCAGTTAATTTCGGCTATAACCTTCTTGCCAGAGGAGGTACTTACGTAATTGTAGGGCTATTTGGAGGTCAAATTAGTGTTCCTTTGCCCATGCAGGCGCTTTTTGAGAAGAAGTTAATGGGTTCATATGTAGGAAGTTTAGGCGACATGCAAGAGCTTATGGAATTAGTTGTAGCAGGAAAGATCGAGCCCGTTGACGTAGAGACAAGAGATGTTTCTGAGGTAAATAGAACCCTAGAAGAAATGAAAGAGGGAAAGTTACTGGGAATGGTGGCTTTAACTCACGATTAATTAATCGTAGAAAAAACTTCTCCTATTTGCTCGCTGATGACTAAATCAGCAATATGGTCAAAGTCAGTTGGTTGATTATTGATTATTACTAGCTTTGCACCAACTTCTTTTGCTAGCTGAGGGAATCCAGCAGCTGGAAATACTACCAAGGAAGTTCCAATTGAAACAAATAGTTCACAGGTTAGAGTCTTCTCTTGAGCTATTCTCATTTCTTCCTCAGGCATTGGTTGCCCAAAAGATATCGTGGCAGTTTTAATTAACCCGCCGCAATCATTACAAGTTGGTGGTATTTTGTTCTTTAAAAAATTATCCCTTAAAGAATCCAGTTCATACTTTTTATGACACTCTAGGCATTTGGCATAGGTAGCATTTCCATGCAGTTCGGTTATTCTTGAATCATCAACTCCAGAATCTTGGTGAAGGTTGTCAACGTTTTGTGTTATCAAATGAGATAATTTTTTCTTCTGCATAATTTCTGAAATTTTAAGATGGCCTATGTTTGGGCTAGCGGACAAAAAAGTGCCTTCAGAGGAGAATTTTCTTTCCCAAGATTCAATCCTTTTTTCTTCGGACCCAATAAAGTCTTGGAAATAAATTGGTTGAGCTGTTTTCCACACACCTTTAGGACCTCGAAAATCAGGTATTCCAGATTCTGTACTTATGCCAGCACCTGTAAAGAAAACAATTTTCTCACTTTCATCTAATAACTTTTGGAATTCTTCAATCATATTTCAAAAATTTTATTACACAGTTTTATTCTTACTAAACTAAACTATAGAATCTATCAGAAATTTGAATTATGCAAGAAGTATTAGCTAATCAAGAATTGTTATGGGTTCTAACGGTCATTTATGACTTAGGACTAGCAATCCTTTTATATAGATTCTTTGGAAAGTATGGGCTTTATGCTGCCGTGATACTAGGAATA
>CACOMS010000007.1 GCA_902628375.1 uncultured SAR86 cluster bacterium
ATGAAATTGTTTTAGTTTTCTTTGACTGTTGGCTTTTAAGAAATTCTAAGAGTTTCTTCTTATCTTCATCTGTAACTTCGTCTCCAGCTGCATTATGATCCATGCCAGCTTCTTTTAATTGCTCTAGGAGCTTGTCGACAGGAGTTCCTACAACTTTTGATAGATCTTCAACAGATAATTTTGCCATGTTGTTCCTTTTTTAAAACCAGTGCTCTCTAGCTTTCATAATTAAGCTGCCAGCTTGTTCTTCTTCTATATCAATTAGATCTTTTAACTCGTCTACAGATAACTCAGCTAGATCATCTCTTGTTTTGATACCTTTTTGACTTAATTCTAGAGCTAAATTCATATCAACTCCTTCAACCGCCATAATGTCTTCTTCAGAAGACTCATCATCCTCTGTAGAAATTTCCATAGCTAAAGTTAATAAAGCTTCCTTAGCTCTATCGATCAAAGCCTCTGCTATCTCTTCATCAAATTCTTCAACAGCGCTTAGAGATTCAATGGAACTATTCGAGATCTTATCCAATGAATCAAAACCTTCTTCAATTAAAATTTGGGCTAGATCATCATCAACATCAAGGTATTCTTTTAGAGAATCTGAGACGTTTATTGATGCAGAATCTTCCTCTTCAGCATCCTTATCTATAACATTTAGCTTCCAACCAGTAATTTGACTACACAACCTTACATTCTGACCATTCTTTCCTATAGCCTGGGCTAAAGACTCTTTAGCTACAGCAACTTCCATTGTCTGACTTTCCTCATCTAAGACTATTGACCCAATTTCAGCAGGACCCATTGCATTTATCAATAGTTTAGCTGGGTCGTCGTCCCAAATAACTATATCTAGCCTTTCATTGCCTAGTTCAGCTGATACAGCTTGTACTCTTGAACCTCTCATACCCACGCAAGCACCAACTGGATCTATTCGGTTATCGTTTGTTTTTACAGCTAATTTTGTTCTTGATCCAGCATCTCTTGCAACTGCCTTTATCTCAATAACTTGTTCTGATATTTCTGGAACTTCTAATCTAAATAATTCACTTACCATTTCTGGGCATCTTCTGCTCAATGATAATTGTGATCCTCTATTCTCTCTCTCTTCTTCTTGTAAAACTGCTCTTAGCCTATCCCCCATCCTGTAAACTTCACCAGGTATTAATTCATTTCTGGATAAAACAGCTTCTGCTCCATCTCCCAAGTCTACTATCAAGAACTCCCTTGTAACTTTTTTTACTGATCCACTTACCATTTCACCCAAATAAGGTCTATATTGATCAACTATTTTTGCCCTTTCAGCTTCTCTAACTTTTTGTACGATTACTTGTTTTGCTGCTTGTGCTGCTATTCTTCCGAAGGCCACATTATCAACTTTTTCTGAAATAAAACTTCCTAACTCCAGATTTTCATCTCTTGATTTAGCATCCTCGATTAGTAATTGAAATCCTGCGTCTTCAAAGTCTTCTTCAGATACAACTTCCCATAATCTGAAAGTTTCATATTCTCCTGTTGTCTGATCTATTGATACGCTTATATTGGTAGGCTCTTGATACCTTTTCTTGGTAGCTGTAGCTAATGCTTGCTCAATAGCTTCAAAAATTGATTCCTTAGGTAAATCCTTCTCACCTGATACTGATTCAGCTACTAATAAAATCTCATTTTCCATTAAGTCACCTCTTTAAATTCTAAGTTTGCTCTTTCTATGTCATTGAATTTTATATAATTTTTCTCATTTCCAGAACATAAGATAATTTCTTTATTTTCAACATCCAGCAATTCACCTTTCTTAGTTATAAATTTATCTTCTTCTTTAAATCTTACTTTAAGTTGTTCTCCAACAAATTTAACATATTGCTCTATTTTAAAAAATTTTCTATCGACCCCAGGAGAGGAAACCTCTATAGATCCATTTTCATGAAAATATTCATTGTCTAAAAGGAGTTGATAAACATGTTTATTTACCTTTTCGCAATCCTCTAGGGTAACTCCCTCTTCTTTATCAATGTATATTCTTAATAAAGGACTATGAGAATTTCCGATAATCTCGATTCCCCAAAGGGAACAGCCAAAGGATTCAATGTCCTTTGTTAAGAGTCCTTCAAAATATCCAATATCCATTTTTTAACTAACAAAAAAGCCCATAAAGGGCCTTAACTTTGGTAGCGGGGGCAGGATTTGAACCTACGACCTTTGGGTTATGAGCCCAACGAGCTACCAGACTGCTCCACCCCGCATCAAAGGGAGCGAAGTATAGGTCTCCCTATATGTATGGTCAAGAAAATTGGTGCCGAAGAGAGGATTCGAACCTCCACGAGCAATGCTCACTACCCCCTCAAGGTAGCGTGTCTACCAGTTCCACCACTTCGGCTAATCAGGTATTTTATCAGTGTTTTCTTCTTGAAATATCTGCGAAGTATCTTCTACTTCTAGAGGCTTAGACTCTTCTCTTGTTTGATAGGTTATGTAAAGGCTTAAGCAAAAGAAAATGACAGCTAAAACACTTGTTATTTTTGCTAAAGGACTCAGCGCGCTGTTTGGCCCAAACATATTGTTGCTTGCTCCACCTCCAAATGCACTACCTATATCAGAACCTTTTCCTTGTTGTAATAAAACTAAAATAACTAAAACTACCGAAACAAGAACAAAAAAGAATATTAATAAAGTTTCCATGATTTTATCCAATAATTTTCAAGAATTGCTCACCATCTAAAGAAGCCCCACCTATCAATAAACCAGAGACTGACTTCAGCTGATAAATCTCTTTAGCATTAGAAGCATCTACGCTTCCTCCATAAAGTATTGTAATCTCTTCTTGCTTATGTCCCAAAGATATTAATTCATCGATAAGATAATCACTAGTTTCAGATATATCTTCTAAGAGAGGTATTCTTCCAGATCCAATAGCCCAAACAGGTTCATAAGCCACCATTAGATTTTCTGAAGAAAAACCATCTAAAGCCCTCAACTGTTGCGACAATATTTCTTTAGTTTGACCTGAATTTCTCTCTTCAAGAGACTCTCCAATACAAAAAATTACTTTTATGCCTTCTTTTAAACAAATAGAGACTTTATCAATTAACAAAGTTGAATCTTCCTTATAGAAATTTCTTCTTTCTGAGTGACCTATTATTGAATACTTGCATCCAACGTCTTTCAGCATAGAGGGAGATATTCCTCCAGTTAGGCTAATATTATTTTCAGGGTCAATATCTTGTGCCCCCAAAGATAAAGATAATTTTTTTTCAGAAATAAATTCATTTGCTTCCTTTAAATATAAAAGAGGCGGACAAAAAATGCATTTATTCAAATTGTCTGAGGAAGAGATGATGTTCAGCCACTCCTTAACTGTAATGGAGCTTCCATTCATTTTCCAATTTGCTACAAACATTTAAATTTTCTTAAATTATATTTTTTGTAGATTCAGCTAAATCATTAACTATTCCTTCTACTAAATCTTTATTTTTTGCCTCAGCCATAATTCTTAGAACCGGCTCAGTACCCGAGGGTCTGATTAATATTCTGCCTGAATCGTGTAATAGCTTTTCATTTTTACTTAATGCCTCTATAAATCTTTGGTCTAAAAGGCATAAATTGGGGTCTTTAACTTCAACATTGACCATAAATTGTGGGAATTTAACAAAACCATCAACCAGATCATCTATTCTGAAGTCTTGTTTTTTTATTGAATCTAAAATCTTCAAACTTGCAACCAGAGCATCTCCACTTGAAACCTCATCTAAAAACATCAAATGACCAGAAGATTCTCCACCAAATGTCCATCCTCTTTTCTCAAGTTCTGCATGTACATATTTATCCCCAATATCAGATCTAAAGAAATTTATTCCATTCTTCTTTAGATAGTTTTCTAAAGATAAATTTGTCATGTGTGTTCCTACAACCCCATCTCCGTTTCTAAATCTATCCAAATTTTCCTCATTTTGAAGAAATAGATACATTAAGTCATCACCATCTAAAACCCTCCCTTTTGAATCTACCATAGATAACCTATCTCCATCTCCATCAAAAGCTATTCCGAAATCAGCTTTATTTTCGATAACACTTTTTGATAGATTTTCTGGATTTGTTGAGCCACAGCTCTCATTAATATTTATGCCATTAGGCTCACAAGCTATTTTTATTATTTCTGCTCCTAAATCTTCAAAAACTTTAGGTGCAATCCTATAGTTTGCTCCATTTGCAGCATCCAAAACTATTTTTCTTCTTGATAGATCTAAATCTGGTGTTTTTGATTTACAAAATTCAATATAAAGGTCTTGAGCTTCTATTAGTCTCGAAGCCTTACCTAATGTATTGGCATCATTTATTAAGAAATCTTTATTCCATTGTTGCAATCTTAGTATGTAATTTTCAATTCTTTTTTCTAAAGAGGAAGAAATTTTTTCTCCTTTAGAATTAAAAAATTTAATGCCGTTATCAAGATAAGTGTTATGGGAAGCGCTTATAACTAAACCAAAGGCATTTTCTCTTCTTAAAGCAGTTAGAAATGAGACCGCTGGAGTTGGAACTGGCCCCAAAAGTACTACATTTATGCCAGAAGAAATAAAACCAGCTTGAAGAGCTGATTCAATCATATAACCTGAGATTCTAGTGTCCTTTCCAATAAGAATCTCTTCAATACCTTCTTCTTTTAAAACTTTCCCAGCTGCCATTGCAACCGTAGTCATAAAAACTGGTTGCATCTTAGAAGCAACCTTCCCTCTAATACCATCGGTACCAAACCTCCAACCTTCTGGCAGATATTCTTCTGTTTTGGTCATGGGTATTAGTCCTGAAGATATTAGCTTTACAACTGCTCTGCAGGATCTCCTACTTTAGGGTCACTTTTCTTATCTTCTTTATCTTCTTTTTTATCTCCAGGTGCTCTTGGTTCTGCTCCAGCCATAATGTCATCTATTTGATTAGAATCTATAGTCTCATAATCAACTAATGCCTTAGCCATGACATGAAGTTTATCAAGATGTTCCTTTAAGATTGAGGTTGCTTGATCATAACAATCAGTAAGAATAGACTTAACTTCTTGGTCTATAACCCTTGCTGTTTCATCAGAAATATCTTGTCTTGAACTCCCTGCTGTCATTCCTAGAAAAGGTTCGTCAGATTCATCACCGTATCTCATTGGGCCTAATTTAGATGACAAGCCCCACTTAGTAACCATATTCCTAGCTAATTCAGTAGCTCTTTCTATATCATTTGAAGCGCCTGTAGTAATTCCTTTCTCACCGTAGACTAGTTCTTCAGCTATTCTTCCACCATAAAGACCACAAATTCGATCTAAGATGTATTGTCTGCTATGACTATACTTGTCTTCTTCTGGTAAAAATACAGTTACTCCCAGTGCTCTACCTCTAGGAATAATTGTTACCTTGTATACTGGGTCGTGTTCTTCTAAAGATCTACCTACAATAGCATGTCCGGCCTCATGATAAGCTGTTTTAAGTTTTTCATCTTCAGACATAACCATGGATCTCCTTTCTGTACCCATCATTACCTTATCTTTTGCAAATTCTAATTGTTCCATACCCACAATTTTTTTACCTGATCTTGCAGCTACCAGCGCTGCTTCATTTACTAAATTTGCTAAATCAGCTCCAGAGAAACCTGGTGTTCCTCTAGCTATTAACGAAGCATCCACATCATCCCCTATTGGAACTTTTTTCATATGAACCTTTAGAATTTGTTCTCTACCTCTTATGTCTGGTAAAGGGACAACTACTTGCCTATCGAACCTTCCCGGTCTTAACAAGGCTGGGTCAAGTACATCAGGTCTATTTGTTGCGGCAATAATTATTATTCCTTCATTTTCTTCAAACCCATCCATTTCTACTAGAAGTTGATTAAGAGTCTGCTCTCTTTCATCGTGTCCGCCCCCCAAGCCTGCGCCTCTATGCCTTCCTACAGCATCTATTTCATCTATAAAAACTATGCATGGAGATTGTTTTTTTGCCTGTTCAAACATATCTCTAACTCTTGAAGCACCTACTCCGACAAACATTTCTACGAAATCTGAACCAGATATAGAAAAGAATGGAACTTTAGCCTCTCCCGCTATTGCTTTGGCTAAAAGTGTTTTTCCAGTTCCAGGAGATCCTACCATTAAAATCCCAGTCGGTATCTTTCCTCCTACCTTCTGAAATTTTGTTGGATCTCTCAGAAAATCAACTAATTCCTGAACTTCCTCTTTTGCTTCTTCTACTCCTGCTACATCGGCAAAAGTAATCTTAACTCTTCCGCCTTCTAACATCTTTGCTTTACTTCTCCCAAAACTCATAGGTCCTGATTTTCCTGACATGCCTCCCTGCATTTGTCTCATAAAGAAAATGAAAACAAGTAAAATTATTAAAATAGGAAAACTTGCCACTAATAGCTGCCTAAGTATTGACTGTTCTTCAGGTTTTTGACCTGCAACTTGAACTCTGTGTTCCCTTAAAACTTCACTCAAATTGTCTTGCAAGAAAGGTGGTTTTACCGTCTCAAATTCTTCACCATTAACCGTTTTACCCTTTATCGTATAGTTATCGTTCAAAAACTGAACACTAAGAACTTGATCGCTCTCTACTTGAGCTATAAATTCTGAATACTCAAGAACTTGCTTCTGAGTCCCATTAGAGAAGTTTCCTAGAAAAGCAAATATTGTTACGACTATAAAAAGCCACATTAAGATATTTTTAATTATTTCACTCATAATTTTTTCCTATTGCGAGAACATAAAGCTCACTTGAGTTGGGTCTCGAAGCAGATGGTTTTCTAATTCTAACCTGTTGGAAGTTAGATTTCACATAATTCATCAATTTTTCATGGGGCTCTCCATGAAATACTTTCACTAATAAGCTGCCCTTATTAGATAAGAATTCACCACTAACTGATTTAATGATTTCTATAAGTTCCATCATTTGAGCTTCATCTCTTTCTTTTATACCACTTATATTGGGGGCCATATCAGATAAAACAAGGTCAAATTTATTTGTTTTTATTCCATATTCCAAAAGTAAATCTTTAGAAAAGTTAACAATATCTTCTTGTATTAATGTTACTCCTTTTATCGGCTCTACTTTTTTTAGATCAATTCCTACCACCAAACCCTCCTTACCTACTATTTCAGAACATAGTTGACTCCAACCTCCAGGGCTACATCCTAGATCTAGAACTCTACTTCCTCTTTTAAGCAATCTATCTTTATCAGAAATTTCCTTTAATTTAAGTGCTGCTCTAGATCTATATCCGAGCTTTTTAGCTTGTAGTGCAAAAGAATCTTGTTTGCTATAAGTATTAGATGACTTTGCCAAGATTATTTATGTTTAACAGAGATGATTTCGTATTCTTTTGTTCCTGCTTGAGTCTTGAATATAAAGATATCTCCTTCGATTTTACCAACTAAGGATCTTGAGAGAGGTGAATTTACTGAAATTTTACCTTTTGCTACATCAGCCTCATCTTCTCCTACAATCTGATATGTAACCCTATTGCCTTCTCCAGTATCTTCTATCTCAACGGTTGTTCCAAATATAACTTTTCCCATAGGCTCAATGTTTTTTACGTCGATTACTTGAGAATCAGCTAGCTTAGATTCTATATCTTTAATTCTAGATTCTATTAAGCCTTGTTGTTCTTTAGCAGCATGATATTCAGCATTTTCCTTTAAATCTCCAAATTCTCTAGCTTCTGCTATGGCTTTTACTACATCTGCTCTATCTTTAGTCTTGAGTTTTTTTAGTTCTTCCCTTAACAAAGATTCACCTAAAGGCGTCATTGGATATTTCGTCATATTTTAAGTCTATCATGAAGGGATTGCAGCTTCTCAACAGTCCAAGAATCCTTATTTCTAATTACCGAACAAACTGCTCTACCTCCTTCAATTGTTGTAGTGCAGTAAACTTTTTCTTCTAAGGCTGTTCGTCTAATAGAAGCTGAATCTATAATTGACTGTCTTCCTTCAGAAGTATTAATTACTAAATCTATTTCTCCATTCTTAATCATGTCAACTACATGAGGTCTTCCTTGGGCTACCTTCTTAACTACTTTTGCCGGTATATTTTTTTCCTTTATTATCTCTGCTGTTCCCCTTGTAGCTACAATTTCAAAACCAAGTTCATGAAACTCTTGAGATAATTCTGCTACAAGATCTCTATCAGAATGCCTCACACTAATAAAAACACACCCTTCAGTGGGGATTTTTTCTCCTGCTCCTAGTTCAGCTTTAGAATAGGCTTCAGCAAAACTTTTACCAATTCCCATAACCTCACCAGTGGACTTCATCTCTGGACCTAATATTGGATCAACACCTTGGAATCTTGAAAAAGGTAAAACCGCTTCTTTAACAGAAAAATAAGGAGGAATTATTTCACTAGTAAATCCTTGATCAATTAGAGAAATGCCCGCCATGCATTTTGCTCCAATATCAGCTAAAGACCTTCCTATACACTTTGACACAAAGGGTATAGTTCGAGAGGCTCTAGGATTAACCTCAATCAAATAAAGAGTGCCTTGAAAATAAGCAAGTTGAACGTTTAGAAGACCAATAGCTTTAATTTCTTTCGCTATATTTTTAACCATGTCATTGATATCTGAAACTAGTTCCAGAGGTAGGCTATAAGGGGGTAAAGAACAGGCAGAATCTCCAGAATGAATACCAGCTTGCTCAATATGTTGCAATATCCCTCCAATGACAACATCCGTACCATCTGTGACTGCTTCAACATCTATTTCAGTTGCCTGATTTAGAAAACTGTCTAATAAAACAGGACTGCTCTCGCTTGCTTGAACTGCATCTGTTAAATAATCTTTTAAGTCTTTATCGTTATATACAATTTCCATAGCTCTTCCCCCTAAAACATAAGAAGGTCTCACTACGAGAGGATAGCCAATATCTTTCGATACATTCATGGCTTCTTCCATATTTGTAGCTAACCCATTTGGAGGTTGCAGAAGATTCAATTTTTGTACGAATTCTTGAAATCTTCCTCTATCTTCAGCTAAATCGATAGAATCAGGTGAAGTTCCCCAAATTGGAACTCCATTTGCTTCTAATTCTCTCGCTAATTTTAAAGGGGTTTGTCCTCCATATTGAACGATTACGCCTTCTGGTTTCTCAATATCTATAATCGATAACACATCTTCAGTAGTTATAGGCTCAAAATACAATCTATCTGAAGTATCGTAATCAGTTGAGACAGTCTCTGGATTACAATTGACCATAATGGTTTCGTAACCAAGATCTTTCATTGCCATAGAGGCATGTACGCAACAATAATCAAATTCTATGCCTTGTCCTATTCTATTAGGGCCTCCCCCTAAAACTACGACTTTTTTATTTTTAGTAGGACGAGATTCACATTGAGATTCATAAGAGGAGTACATGTAAGCAGTAGAGGATTCAAATTCTGCAGCACAAGTGTCCACTCTTTTATATACAGGCTTTATATTCAAAGAAAGTCTTTTCTTTCGAATAGATTCCTCTTCAGTATTAAGAAGACAAGCTAATCTTTTATCAGAAAATCCATGGCATTTAAATTTGTACAAATTTTCTTCATTTAATGAATTAAGATCTAAATTTTTAATCTCTTCTTCTTCCGCAACTAATTCTTGAATATGCGAAAGAAACCAAGGATCTACTTTAGAAAGTTCAAATATCTCCTCCAAGGAAAAATTTTGTCTAAACGCATCTGCTAGATACCACAACCTATCTGGACTTGGTATTGAAACCCCGGTTTTCAGTACTTGAATTTCTTGCTCTTCTTCATTGAAAACTTCATTTAAACCATCTTTACCTATTTCCAAACCTCTTATCGCTTTCTGAAAAGATTCTTTAAAGGTTCTTCCTATAGCCATAACCTCTCCAACAGATTTCATCTGAGTAGTTAAGACAGGTTCAGCTCCAGGAAATTTCTCAAAATTAAATCTAGGTATCTTAGTTACAACATAATCTATAGAGGGCTCAAAAGATGCGGGTATAACTCCTCCAGTTATATCATTCTCCAACTCATCTAATGTATAACCTACGGCCAATTTCGCAGCTACTTTGGCTATAGGAAATCCTGTTGCCTTAGAAGCTAGGGCAGATGATCTTGAAACCCTAGGATTCATCTCAATGACCAGCATCTCACCGTCTTCTGGGTTGATAGTGAATTGAACGTTTGATCCTCCTGTCTCGACTCCTATTTCCCTTAAAATAGCCATCGAAGCATTTCTCATCAATTGATATTCTTTATCGGTAAGAGTCTGGGCTGGTGCTACTGTTATGGAATCACCAGTATGAACTCCCATAGGGTCTAGGTTTTCAATACTACAAACAATAATACAGTTGTCATTTTTATCTCTAACAACTTCCATTTCATATTCTTTCCAGCCACCTAAGAATTCATCAATAAATATTTCACTTGTTGGAGATAGATCAAAACCTCTTATGCAAATCTCTTCAAATTCTTCTACGTTGTAGGCAATTCCTCCTCCACCTCCACCCATAGTAAAATTTGGCCTCAATACACAAGGGAATCCAATATCATCTAATATCTCTTTAGCTTCTTCTGCATTATGTGCTAACGCAGCTTTAGGAGTTCTTAAACCAATTTTTTCCATCGCAGCAGCAAATAAATCTCTGTCTTCTGCTTTATCTATAGCCTCCTTGGTAGCTCCAATCATTTCTATATCATGCTTTTTCAATATACCTTTGCTGTGAAGATCTAATGCAGTGTTTAAGGCGGTTTGCCCTCCCATTGTTGGTAAGATTGCATCTGGTTTTTCCTTTTCTATAATTTTTTCTACAGTCTCCCAATGTATTGGTTCAATATAGGTGGAATCTGCCATAGAAGGGTCAGTCATTATGGTTGCAGGATTTGAATTAACTAAAATCACTCTGAATCCATCTTCTTTCAGAGCCTTACAAGCTTGAGCTCCAGAATAATCAAACTCACATGCCTGCCCTATTACAATTGGTCCAGCCCCTAAGATTAAGATTGAATTAATATCTTTTCTTTTAGGCAACTCTGTTCTCCATAAGATCTATAAATTTGTCAAAAAGCCCTTTTATGTCATGAGGTCCTGGGCTTGCCTCAGGGTGTCCTTGAAAACTAAATGCTGGTAAGGTTTTGTGGCTAATTCCTTGTATAGAACCATCAAAAAGTGATTTATGAGTGATCTCAACATCCTCATCTAGGGAATCTTCATCAACCATGAAGCCATGATTCTGACTTGTTATAAAAACTTTCTGAGTTTGTAGATCTTGAACTGGATGATTGGCGCCATGATGACCAAATTTCATTTTTGATGTTTTAGCCCCCAAGGCTAAAGCTAATAACTGATGCCCCAGGCAAATTCCAAACACTGGTATGTTTGCTTGAATTACTTGCTTAATTGTTTCAATAGCGTAATCACATGGTTCAGGATCACCAGGTCCATTTGAGAGGAAGACTCCATCCGGCTTATGAGAAAGGATTTGTTCAATGGTTGTTTTAGCAGGAACAACTTCAATCTCACAGCCTCTATTATGGAGAATCCTTAAAATATTCTTCTTTACACCAAAATCCAATGCAACAACTTTATATTTTGTAGATCTGCTGTCTTCTCTCCATACACCGTCTTTCCAAGAATAATTTCTACTAGTAGTAACTTCTTTAGCTAAATCTAATCCTGATAAACCAGGAAAGCTATTTGCTAAATCAAACCCTTTATCTTTATTTGGATTTTTTCCAGTGATTATTGCACCCGGTTGGGCTCCTTTCTCTCTAATAATATTTACTAATTTCCTAGTATCAATATTAGAAATGGCTACTGTTTTATTATTTATTAAAAATTCACTTAAATTTGTTTCATTTCGCCAACTACTTAAAGTAGAAGGTAGATCTTTAATAATTAATCCAGAGCACCAAACTTTTTCTGATTCAAAATCTTCAATATTTGTTCCGGTATTACCTATATGAGGATAAGTTAAAGTAACAATTTGCTGGCAATAAGATGGGTCTGTAAGAATTTCTTGATAGCCAGTCATTGCTGTATTAAATACAACTTCACCACATGATTCCCCCTGAAACCCTATGCTTTTTCCAGAGAAAGTAGTGCCATCTTGTAATACTAATATGGCGTTCGAAGACTTCATTTCTAATTAGAACTGATTAAAATAGATGTAATTTTTAGGTAAAAAAAAAGCGAACCAGAGATTATTTCTAGGTCCGCATTTATGTTTTTAATGCTTATTGGCATTAAAACCACACTATAATAAACCTACATTAATATGTCTATTTAATTCAACTAAAATAAACAAAAAAATGATAAAAACATTATCTGATATTAAAGAAATGAGAGTAGCTGGAAAATTGGCTGCTGAAGTTCTTGAAATGATCACTCCCTTTGTGAAGCCAGGCATTTCTACTGGTGAATTAGATTCGATTTGCCACGATTACATTATTAATGAACAAAACGCCATTCCTGCTAATGTTGGATATAGAGGATTCGAGAAAACAATTTGCAGCAGTCTTAATCAAGTTGTTTGTCATGGCATACCAGACTACAAAAGAATTCTTAAAAATGGTGATATTCTGAATATAGATGTAACAGTGCTAAAAGATGGCTGGCATGGCGATACCTCTAAAATGTTCTTAGTGGGCAAATGTAAACCTCATAATGAAAGGTTAGTGAAAATAACTCAAGAATGCCTCTATAAGGCAATAGAAATAGTTAAACCAGGAGCATATCTAGGTGATATAGGTCATGTGATCCAAAAACATGCGGAAAAAAATTACTATTCTGTAGTTGAAGAATATTGTGGCCATGGCATAGGAAAGGTCTATCATGAAGATCCACAGATACTTCATTATGGTGAGCAAGGAACTGGTCTACAGCTTAAAGAAGGCATGTGCTTTACCATCGAACCAATGATAAATTTGGGTTCTAAGTTTACTAAGTCTTTAAGTGATGGATGGACAGTTGAAACAAAAGATGGAAGAAATTCAGCCCAATGGGAACATACCCTAGCCGTAACTTCAGATGGGTGTGAAGTTTTAACAAAAAGAACTGAAGAGACTTTTTAGTTGAAAGGATGAATAGAGAAGTTCCTTCCTTAAAAACTATCAAGCAGACTTTACAAAAAAGAGCTAAAGAGGCTGACAAATTTTTACTTCTTTCCTGGGAAGAGTCTGGACTTCACAATCAAAATGAATTGGGATTATTTGCCGTAGGGGGTTATGGAAGAAAGCAGTTACATCCTCATTCAGATATCGATCTTCTTTTATTGTCAGAACAAAAAATAAATCCAGTCTTAATTCCAAAAGTTGAAAATTTCATTCAAAAACTATGGGACTTAGACTACCAAGTTGGTCATAGCGTCAGAACTCTCAAAGAAGAAGAAAATCAAATAAAAAAAGATGTCCAAGCCATGACAAATATCTTAGAAGTTAGAAATTTAAATGCTACCAATCAATTGGAGTGTCAATTAAGTAAACTTATTCATTCAAAAAAAATATGGCCTAAAGATTCTTTTCTATTAGAAAAAATTGAAGAACAGAAAGATAGACATCATAGGTTTGATAATACTGAATACAACTTAGAGCCTAACCTAAAGCACTCCCCTGGCGGACTTAGAGATATACATACTATTGACTGGATAAAGCTAAACTATTTGAGAAGCAATTTTGATTTATCTTTGAGACAAGAATTATTGTCTAGTGAAGAAATTAAAGAACTGACTAAGGCTAAGCAATGGTTGTGGTTACTTAGATACCACCTTCATTTATATGCTGGAAAAGAAGAAGATAGACTCTTGTTTAATTACCAGATTCCAATCGGTGACAGCATGTTCCCAAATTTGTCTCGCGAAAATGCTTCTACTGAAAAGTTAATGCATAGGTACTTTAGATCCGCTCAAAGCGTTTCAGAAATTAATTTAGGATTCATAGAAAACATATCATCCAAACTTAAGAAGAAAAAGAATAGCAAAAGAAAGAAAATAAGTGATGATTTTGAATCAATTGATAATCAAATCGCATTAAAAAAAGGAAAAAGTTTTAAGAGAAATCCCTCTTTGATGATAAAGCTGTTCATAGAAATGAGCCTAAATGAAAATATAAACAGTATAGAAAATAGAACTCTAAGAAAATTAAAAGCCAATAGGAGTCTCATAAATTATAGCTTCAGAAGAAAAAGAAAGAATGATGATCTTTTTCTTGAATTACTATCTTCAAATAGTTCTAAAATGGTAGATGAACTAAAAAGAATGCATACCCTGGGAGTACTACCCAGACTAATACCAGAATTTGGAAGAGTTACAGCCCAAATGCAATATGATTTATTTCATATCTATACTGTAGATATTCATACTCTAAAACTTTTGAAAAATATGAATAAGCTTATTCATGATAAGAATGATGGCATGTTTGAATTAGCTTCCGATATTGCCAAACAATTACCAAAAGTTCTCAATCTTTATTTAGCAGGTTTTTTTCATGATATTGGTAAAGGAAGAGGCGGAAATCACTCTAGTCTCGGAGAAAGAATTGTTAAAAGATTTTGTAAAAGAAATAGCTTTTCAGAAGAAGACTCTGATCTTATTCAATGGTTAGTAAGAAATCATCTATTGATGTCCAAAACTTCGCAAAAAGAAGATCTAAGCGATTTGAGTGTAATAAAAAAATTTTCTAGAGAGGTAGGAAGCATGGATAGACTTAATCATTTGTACTGTTTAACTGTCTCAGATATTTCAGCAACTAATCCAAATTTATGGAATTCTTGGAATTCTTCACTTCTTAGAGAGCTTTGGTTAAAAGCTAGAAGAGAAATAATTAATGAAGGTCATGAAGAAGATAAAAAGGAATTACTCATAGAGAACTTCAAAAAACTAGATCATAAAAAAATAAAACTAATATGGAGTAATTTGTATGATTCTTATTTTCAAGCTCTTAATATCAGTCAAATAGAGAGCCAAACTCGTCTTCTACTAAACAAAGAAAAAGGCGAAACCATTGCTAAATTTATTGAAGACAGAGAAGAGGGTCTGTTGAATTTACTGATATACACTTCTGACAGGCCAAATGTCTTTTCTAGTGTAGTCTCGGTGTTAGATTCTGAAAACGTAAATATCTTGGATGCTAAATTATTTGGCACTAAAGATGGTTTTTGCATAGAAAATATAACAATAGCTGACGATTCGAGAGAGAGCCTACTTGATGAAACTGAAAAATTAAGAGAAATAGAAAAGAAATTAAAACAAATCTTGAGAATTAAAGATTTAAAACCTTCTTTTGTAACTAAGAGACTACCAATTAGATTAAAAAGTTTTTCAAAAAAAACAACAATAGAAATTACGCAAGATGATGAAAACGGCTGGACTCAGTTAGACATAAAAACTCTAGATAGACCTGGACTTCTAGCCTCTATATGTAAAATTTTTACAGAAAATAAACTCTCCATAAAAAAGGCAAGTATTTCAACTTATGGAGAAACAGCAGAAGATAGGTTCTGCGTGGTAACAGACAAAGATAGTAAACTCGAAAATGAAGACAAATTAGCAGAGCTTACAGATTTACTTTTACAAAATTTGTCGGGAGAAGACAGTGAATAAAGACCTAGATTCTCTAAGCCAATATCCCTTCTACTTTCTTTCTAAGTTACTTAATGTTGGAAATAAAGTAGATCCTGACTCAATAAATCTATCTATTGGAGAGCCTAAGCAGAGCCCTCCTCAAGAATGTTTAGACTTAATACATAAGGATTCAAAAGCCTTATCTCAATACCCCACCTCTAAAGGTTTAGACCAATTAAGAGATAGCTATGAGGGGTGGTTAAAAAGAAGGTTTAATTTAGAACCTCAAACTAAACTTGAACAGTGCGTATTACCTCTAGGAGGAACCAGAGAAGGTATTTTTTCTTTTATGCAGGCTAGCATTGACAGAAATCAAAAAAAACCAACAGTGATCGTCCCCAATCCTTTCTATAAAATCTATGAAGGTGCTGCAAAAATGGCAGGAGCAGATTGCTTCTATTTGAACTCTGAAAAAGAGAATGATTTTAGGCCTGATTTTAATTCTATTCCAGAAGATGTCCTTGAAAATTGTCAGATTTTAATTCTTTGTTCTCCCTCAAACCCCACCGGATATTGCCTTACTGAAAAAGATTATTCAGAGGTTATTAGATTAGCCAATAAATTTAACTTCATAATTTGTTCAGATGAGTGTTATGTGGATATATACCCTAGTGATAAAAAAGCTCCATTAGGGCTATTAGAATTCCTGAAGTTTGATCAAACAGACCCCAAGTTTGCTGTTTTTCATAGCTTATCAAAAAGATCTAACTTAGCCGGGCTAAGATCTGGATTTATTGTAGGTTCTGAGGAATTAATAGAAAAAGTTCTTTTATATAGAACTTATCATGGAGTTACTATCCCTATACCTTCACAAAAAGCTAGTATTTGGGCCTGGGAAGATGAACTACATGTAGAACAAAATAGACTAAACTACGACAAAAAGTACGATTTATCTTTAGAAATACTGTCAGATTACCCACATATAAGAAGACCCAATGGATCTTTTTATTTCTGGATAGAGACACCTTGCTCTGACGAAGAATTTACTCAAGCTCTCTATGAAAGAGAAAAGGTAATTGTGCTTCCTGGAAGTTATTTAGGACAAGAAAACTTTGGAGTTAACCCTGGGTATGGCTTTATAAGGGTAGCTGTAGTTCATGAAATAGATACAGTTGAAAAATCTATGATTTCTATTCTCAATGTTCTAAATTCTTATTAATTTATTGACTGTTTAAAGATCAAGCTTATGATTCAGCTTCCAAAATTTAAAATTGAATATGAATACTGTTAAATGGTCAGCAATAGGTATTGGAACAAAGAACCAAGAAGGCAATTGGTTAGAAATTTTTTATCCAAAAGATTTAATTAACCTAGACTCTAATATCATTGAGGAAGCCTCAAAATTTTCAGCAGACGATTTTGAAACACCGTTAGATCTCTCAAAAGAGATAGTCAAGGAATTAAGTACTATTAATCTTAATGATTATTTATCTGACTCTTCTCACTTAGTCATGATTGTCTTAAGAGAAGATAAAAAAATAGAAAGTGTTCCTGAAGCTTACCTAAAACTGCATTTACTTTCTTATAGGGAAGTTAAACCAAACTCAATAAATTTGGACAATATATTTGCTATGCTTCCAACAGTAGCATGGACATCTGAAGGACCCAAGGACCCAGATGAGTTACCCGAGATTATTAAAGACAGAAAAATTTCAGGTAGCCAAATTCATGTCTATTCTTTAGATAAATTTCCTAACTTGACTGATTATGTGATTCCAGAAGGAGTAAGAATAGCTGATTCTTCAAGAGTAAGATTAGGGGCATATGTGGGTGAAGGAACAACCATAATGCATGAAGGCCAGATCAACTTTAATGCAGGAACTCTTGGTAAAGGTATGGTTGAAGGAAGAATAGCTCAAGGCGTTATAGTTGATGAAGGAAGCGATATAGGTGGTGGAGCTAGTACATTGGGTACTTTATCAGGAGGAAACGACTTAGTTATATCAGTTGGTAAGGATTGTTTGCTTGGAGCTAATTCAGGATTAGGAATTTCTCTTGGAGACAGATGTATTATTGAATCCGGTCTATACCTTACTTCAGCTTCGAAAGTTGAAATAATCGATGACAATAACCAAGTCTTAAAAACGGTAAAAGCTGAAGAACTTTCTCTTAAACCTGATCTGCTGTTTATAAGAAATTCTCTAACAGGCTCTATCCAATGCAAAGAAAGGAAGAAAGACGTAAATTTAAATGAAGATTTACATTCAAATAACTAATCCAGATGTCTAAAACTTTAGATTTAACAAAAGAACTTATATCTAAGCCTTCGGTAACTCCGAATGATATGGGGTGCCAAGATTTAATTATGCAAAGACTAAAACCTTTGGGTTTCAATATAGAAAAGATAGATTTTGGAGAAGTCTCTAATCTTTGGGCTACTGTTGGTGAAGGCAATAAAATGCTTGTCTTATTAGGTCATACTGACGTTGTCCCAACAGGTCCGATAGAACAATGGGATTCAGATCCTTTTATTGGAACTGAAAGAGATGGCTTGCTATACGGAAGAGGTGTTGCGGACATGAAAAGTAGTGTTGCTGCTTTTATCACTGCATGCGAAGACATATCTAGCGAGAAAATCCCTTTAAAAGGCAAGTTGGGGATTATGCTTACAAGTGATGAAGAAGGTCCGGCTGAGGACGGTGTCAAAAAAGTCGTGGAAGAACTAAAAAGTAGAGGTATAAATATAGATTGGTGTCTTGTAGGAGAGCCTACGTCTGAGGATGTGCTTGGAGATGCAATAAAAATTGGCAGAAGAGGTTCAGTAGGAGCTTCAATTACAATCAAAGGGGTCCAGGGGCATATTGCTTATCCTTCAAAAGCAGATAATCCAATACATAAATCAATGATAATAGTAAATGATATCGCTTCATTGAAATGGAAAGATAATACAGGGAAGTTTCCAGATAGTGTTTTACAAATTTCAAATCTTAACTCAGGAACGGGAGCTGAAAATGTTATTCCTGGAGAACTTAATTTTAAATTCAATGTTAGATACTCCCCTTCCATAACAGCAGAAAAGATAAAGGAAGAAGTAGAAAATATTCTTAAGTCACATGAAGTTGAATTTGAATCTGAGTGGAAGGAAAGTGGACTCCCTTTTTTGACTGAAGAGAAAGAGCTCATAGATGCAGTTACAAGCTCCATCAAAGAAGAGTTGAACCTAAAAGACGTAAAGTTATCTACAGAAGGTGGAACTTCGGATGGAAGATTTATTGCTCCAACTGGCAGTCAAGTTGTAGAACTTGGACCCAGGAATGAATCCATTCATAAAATAAATGAATCTGTAAGAGTTAATGACCTAGATAAACTCTCTAAGTTATACAAAAGAATTATTTTAAAACTTCTTGGTTAGTTTAATCTTCTAATTCTTTGCCCTTGACCACAAAGGAAAGAACAAAAAGAGCAACAGCTAAGACTAAGCAATAAATCACAAGCTGTTCAAAAACTGGGCTCATGCTTTCTAATCCAGATTCTGTTGCTTCCCCTCCTAACAAGCCAGCAAGAACTCCTCCTAAGGAAGAAGCTAAAAACCATATACCCATCATTTGGCCGGCATACCTTTTCGGAGAATATTTTGAAAAAGCTGAAAGGCCAACTGGAGATAGTGCAAGCTCACCAAAAGTGTGAATAAGATATGTTATTAGTAACCACTGAACTCCAACAGTGGATTCTGCTAGAGCCAGTTTTACCGCGAATATCATGACTATGAAACCTATTGCCATAAATAATAACCCTATAGCAAATTTAATTGGAGTCGAAGGGTCAAGGTTTCTTTTGCCCAAGAATACCCATAAGTTTGCAAAGAAAGGAGCAAAAATTACTATGAATAAAGGATTTGCAATTTGCGTCCAACTAACTGGGACCCAATATAAATTTACATAATCTCTCGTAAAAATAGTAAATGATCCAGCTGACTGATCAAACCCTGACCAAAATGCAGCAGCTCCTAAAAATAACAACATTAACATTAATACATTCTTTTTTTCGTCCTTAGATAGATTAGCGAGGAAAAATAAGTAAAAGAAATAAATAGCCGAAATTGCTATCAAAAAGTCCCTGAATCTTTCGGCAAAAAATACTGGGTCAACAGACCATAAGCCCATTAAGCCAGTTATAACTATCAGAGCAACAATTGAAGAAACAGAAAGAGTAATATTTTTATAGAAGCTTCTTTTCTTTTCTTCCATTGAAATAGGTTCCAAACCAGCTGAACCTAAGAATTTTTTAAAATATATGAATTGGATAACACCTGCCAACATTCCAATACCTGCAGCTCCAAAACCCCAGTGCCAGCCTATCTTTTCACCTAACCACCCACAAACAAAAAAACCAAGCATACTTCCTATATTTATAGACATATAGAATATTGTGTACCCTGCATCTCTCCTGGAGTCATTTGATTGATAAAGCTGCCCTACTATTGTAGATATATTCGGTTTTAAAAGACCCGTTCCAACGGCAACAAATACGAGCCCAAGTATGAAAGTTTGCTCTAAGGGTATTGCTAAAGTGAAATGACCTAAGGTTATTATCAAAGCTCCAATCATTACAGCTCTTTGGTAACCTAATAAGTTATCTGCAAGCCATCCACCAGGGACAGCTAAGAAATATACCATTCCGGCATAGATACCATATATAGCGTTAGCCTGAACATTAGACCACTCCATTCCAGGATTACCTGCCACACCTATAGTCATGTAAAGAACCAACAGCCCTCGCATACCGTAATAAGACATTCTTTCCCACATTTCGGTAAAGAAAAGAGTCATTAGTCCTTTAGGGTGACCAAAGAAACTTGTGTCTTGATATTCTTGTGCTGATTGATTCATACAATTAGCTATAGAATAATGATATTAAAAAAAAAGACCATAGTTTTATGAAATATGCAGGCTTCTTTAGAAGAATTTTTTCCTTGGTTTATGACAGCTTTTTAGTTTTAGGGATTATTTTAGTTTTTACTTTTGGGTTAGTTTTTCTCCACGGAGGTTATGAGAAAATGGGAATCGTAGGGCAAATCTTACAATTGTTTATAATCTTACTAAGTGGACCTTGTTATTACATTTACTTCTGGTTGAAGAACAAAGGTCAAACAACTGGCATGCAAGCTTGGAAGATCCAACTTGTATCTCACGATGATAAACCAATCAAAATAAAACAAGCTTTTATAAGATGCATAAGCTCCATATTTACAGGACTTTTGTTTGGGCTAGGTTACTTCTCAATATTTTGGTCCAAAGATAAAATTTCATGGTCAGATAGAATTTCTAATACAAGAATAGTAAATAAGAAGCTTACTTAAGGCGTCTCAAGCTGATGAGGCCGAATACAGATACCACGAGAGCAGGAAGCAAAACAGCTAAAAATACTGATGTTCCAGTTACTATGGAAATACTTCCTAGAAGTTTATTGGACAGATCAAAACAAAATGCAACTACTAAAGATACTATAATTCTCTGACTAGATTTCTGATCTCTCATAGGTCCAAAAATAAATGATAAGGACAATAACAGTAGTGAAAAGGTAATGAATGGTTGGAGAATTTTTTTCCAATATTCTAGTGATAATGATCTTTTTCTAAAGCCTTCATTTGATGTTTTGATTAGTAGACTGAGGTCAGATAAAGAAAGGTATTTTGGATCAAGCACTGTTTTAATTCCCTGCACTCCTTTGCTAATAGATATTTTTTCTGAAGGTGTGGTTAAAATATTATCGTTGATAGTCTTTGTTGATGGTTTAGATAAAATCCAGTTGTCCTTTTCTGCAACAGCAGTATCTGATTTTATTAAATTCAATGGTTTAAAATTTTTATCGTGTTGAATAAATTTAATGTTTTTTATTGTTTCCTTATCTGGGGCATATTGGAAATATAAAAATCCTTCAGGGTTATTCATCCAATACCCTTCCTCAGAAGCTAATTCTTGTTTCTTCTCAGCTCTTCCTTCTATGGCAGATTGAGATATATTAGGTATATAGTATTCAGAGGCCAAAAGACCTAAAAACATAAGAATTATGAGAGGTCGAAATGCTGCTATGCCTATTAAAAGATAGGATTTTCCTAAAACCCTAGCTCCTATCATTTCTCCACTGTCTACTAGAGACCCTAAACCAACCACCATGCCTATTAGACAAAAATAAGGCAGAAGATCATAAAGACGAAAAGGCATACTAGAAAAACAGTAAAATAGAGCATTGCTTAAAGAATAATTATCATCTATATCCTGAAATTCATTTAGAAGCTGAAAGAAGAAATCTAGAAATCCTATAACTAAAAATACTACAAATAAACTAATTGCTACCTGAGTACTAATCAGCCTATCTAGCTTATCTCCAAGAATTATATTCATGTGTACCAAGCCCTTTTTTTAATAAATAAATATATAGCTAAGAGCAAAAAAGGAATATGTATATACCAGCTAGCTAGATTCTCTTGGGACTCTTTAGTAAAAAGAAATAGGCCAAAGTAAATAATGTATATGATGAGTGAAGGTATAAGGTTCTTGTACCTACTTTCTCTGGGCTGTATCTCAGAGAGTAACAAAGCAATAACTCCAGAGATCATTAAAAATAATAAAAGCTCCCAGCTTGTTCTAAATTCAAAAGATTCTTGAGCCTCTACTGAAATATCTGAAAAGCTTAAATAAAGCTCATCAAAACTTAACCTTTGAGATGAACTTTCATTTTCAGAAAAGGAAGTTCCATTAATAAGCTTCAGTTGTTGTGCATTAATTTCTCCTTTCTCAGCAAAGATTATTGTTTCCTCGGTTTCCTTAGTAGAAATATGTATAAATAAATTACTCATATTTTTATTGTCTTTATCGTTTACATAAAAAAGAGTATCTTCTTGAACCTTCGTAAAGTACCCAGGGCGGATTAGATTTATCTTTTGGTATAAATTCTTTTCAGCTTTAATTTCAAGGAGTTGCTTATTCGCTAATGGAGACAAAAGATAATTAATAGACAAAAGGATAAGTCCCAAAAGGAGACCTATAGAAACCAGTATCTTAGAAATATTTAAAGTTGATAGGCCATTCTGCTGGAAAATCACATATTCTCCTTCCGAATACAACCTGCCAATAACTAAAAGTATTGCTATGAAAAAGCTAAAGGGAATAATTATTTCTAAGAACTCTGGTATTCTAAGTAAAATTAACCAAATTACAGCTTCACTATCTAAATTACCTTTAACTACTTCCTCTAAATATTGAATGGATCTTGAAGAAAATGTGATGAAAAGAAAAATTAAACTTACAGACAAAGTATGTGAGAAAATATCCTTAACTAAATAACGAACTAAAATCATAATCTTATAATTAAATACATTGTCCTATTGAAATAATAATTCGACAAGAAAAGAGTACATAGGTTCTTCATTAAACATATAAAATACCTATATAAAGGAGAAAAAAGTGAAAAAAAGACTAACCATAACAATTAATAAATTAAATCCTTCCGAGTTAAGTAAAGTAAACACTGACTGCTTGGTTTTAGGTCTTAATTCAGATAAGACTCTAAATAAGTATGCAAATGAACTAAACAAAGTTTCTGGAGGTTCAATAAAGAAATTACAAAATAAGCAATTTCTTAAAAGCGATATAGGTGCTACTGGAAATTTAGCTGCACCTCAAGGTATTAAATCTGATCTTGTTTACCTAATTGGAATAGGAAAAACAAAAGATAAGTTATCTATGGAAAAAGCAAAGTCTATTTTATCTTCTATGGTTAATTCCATTCTTGGAACTAAAGCTAAAAGTGCCTCTATAGTTTTACCTGATATATCGATTGATGGACAGGATAAAAACTGGCTAATTCAACAGTTGTCTTTTTTAGCAGAGAATCAAAGCTACACCTATGATGCAAAAATAAATAAAAAGGATAAAAAAGTTATTACACTTAAAAAGCTAAACGTCTTTATTAGCTCCTCACCTTCTTCTGCAAATAGAAAGAGCTTAAAGATAGGTCAAGCAATAGGGAGAGGATCAAACACAGCAAAAGATTTTGGTAACCTGCCTGGGAATATATGCACTCCTTCTTACCTAGGAACTCAATCAAAAGCTGCTGCAAAAAAATATAAGAATCTTAAATGCAAAGTGCTAGGTGAAAAAGAAATGGAAAAACTCGGTATGCATTGTCTTCTTTCAGTTGGAAATGGAAGTGCACAAGAATCTAAATTAGTAATTTTAGAATACTCTGGAGGAAAAAAAGGAGATCAACCACATGTTTTAGTTGGTAAAGGTATTACTTTTGATACGGGAGGAATAAGCCTTAAACCAGGTGCAGCAATGGATGAAATGAAATTTGATATGTGCGGAGCCGCAAGTGTTATATCGACAATACAAGTAATGGCAGAATTAAAAATACCTCTAAATGTTGTTGCAGTTGTTGCGAGTGCAGAGAACATGCCTGGAAGTAAAGCTACTAAACCAGGAGATGTTGTAAAAACTCTTTCTGGACAAACTGTTGAAATATTAAATACAGATGCAGAAGGTAGATTAGTTTTGGCTGACGCATTAACTTACATAAAAAGATTTAATCCTAAAACAGTTACTGATGTTGCGACCCTAACAGGTGCATGCATTATTGCTCTTGGTCATGCCACTTCAGGTCTTATGAGTAATAATGATAGGCATGCCAATGATTTGTATGAAGCAGGCTTAAAATCACAAGACAAAGCATGGAGACTGCCTATCTGGGACATCTATCAGAAAGATTTAAATAGCAATTTTGCTGATATAGCAAACATAGGAGGTAGAGCTGGAACAATTACAGCTGCATGTTTCTTGTCTAGATTTACTAAGGATTATGAATGGGCTCATTTAGATGTTGCAGGAACGGCTCATGTTGGAGGTCTAGCAAAAGGTGCTTCTGGAAGACCAGTTCCTTTACTAAGTCAATTTCTAATAGATAAAGCATAATTATGTTGGATGTAAAGTTTCTAGCTGCAGGTTCTAATGCAGAGGAAGCCATGTCCTTCATTTGTAAACTTTCGTTCAACCTAATTAATGAAAGTAAAGGGAAACAAAAAATAGATATTAGATGTCAAAATATAGATGAAGCAATAAAATTAGATTCTGAACTATGGATCAACCCTAAGGATTCCTTTATGCCACATAACCTCTCAAATAATAGGTCTGAAGAGGATATTATTGAAATAGGATATCCGGGTACTAAATTCTCCAAAAACAATAATAAGATTCTTATTAATTTTAGCCCTTCCCTTCCTAACCAACTCACCAACTATAGCGACTATCTGCAAATTGTGGTTGAAGATAATTCAGTGTACAGAGAGGAAGTTGCAAAAACTTGGAAGGAATGTAAAACAATGAGTCTAGATCCT
This sequence comes from uncultured SAR86 cluster bacterium, assembly GCA_902628375.1. Taxonomy (GTDB): domain Bacteria; phylum Pseudomonadota; class Gammaproteobacteria; order Magnimaribacterales; family Magnimaribacteraceae; genus CACOMS01. The sequence goes on from CACOMS010000007.1 coordinate 24,924, forward strand.
AAATTTATTAAATGAATAAGAATTTTGATCCGAGTGAAATAGAGACTAAGTGGTATAAATTCTGGGAGGAATCAGGCTTCTTTGAAGCCAAGCCTGAATCAAATAAAGATACTTTTTGTATCATGATTCCTCCTCCTAATGTAACTGGTACTCTACATATGGGTCATGGGTTCCAAAATGCCCTAATTGATACTCTTATAAGATTCAAGAGAATGAATGGTTACGATGCTCTTTGGCAAGTTGGAACTGATCATGCAGGAATAGCAACTCAAATGGTAGTTGAAAGACAACTTGAATCAGAAGGTATAACTAAAGAAGATCTAGGAAGAGAAGAATTTATCAAAAGAGTATGGGATTGGAAAGAATCTTCTGGAAATACAATAACTAAACAAATAAGAAGATTAGGTTCATCAGTTGATTGGTCTCGTGAAGCTTTCACAATGAGCCCAGATATGAGTCAAGCCGTTCTAGAAGTTTTTATAAAGCTTTATAAAGAAGACCTGATTTACCAAGGAGAGCGTCTGGTTAACTGGGATGTGGAGCTTCAAACAACACTTTCAGATCTAGAAGTAGACAATACGGAAGAAAATGGGAGTTTATGGCATCTTAAATATCAAATTACTAACGAAAGTAAATATCTAATAGTAGCCACCACCAGACCAGAAACAATGCTAGGTGATACAGCTGTGGCAGTAAATCCTGAAGATGATAGGTATAAAAAATATATAGGAAAGTCTATAACTCTACCTATAACCAATAGACAAGTTCCTATAATTGCAGATGAATATGTAGATGAAGAGTTTGGAACTGGGTGCGTAAAAATTACACCTGCACATGATTTCAATGATTTTGAGATAGGAAAAAGACATGGTCTTGAAATAATTAATATTCTTAATAAAGACGGAACTTTGAATGAAGAAGTTCCAAAATCATTCATTGGTCTTGATAGAAGTTCTGCAAGAAAAAAAGTTTTATCAGAACTAGAAAAATTGAATTTATTAGAAAAAACAGAACCTTACAAGGTAACAATTCCAAGAGGAGATAGGAGCGGATCCATACTCGAACCTTTTTTAACCAAGCAATGGTTTATGGATGTTAATGAGATATCAAAGAAAGCAATTGATGTCGTAAAATCAGAAGAAAGCACCTTCCACCCCAAGAACTATGAGAATACTTATTTTGCTTGGATGAAAGAAATTAGAGATTGGTGCATTAGTAGGCAGTTATGGTGGGGTCATCAAATCCCGGCTTGGTATGACAAGGATGGAAAAGTATATGTTGGTAGTTCTGAAGAAGAAATAAGAAAAGAAAATAACCTAGATGAGCAAGTTAAGTTAAAACGTGATGAGGATGTATTAGACACTTGGTTTTCGTCTGCATTATGGACATTTTCTACCCTAGGATGGCCAAAAAGTAGGAAACTGCTTGATCGCTATCATCCCACTGATGTTTTAGTGACTGGATATGACATTATCTCCTTATGGGTCTCAAGAATGCTTATGATGACAACTCACTTCATTAATGAAGTGCCCTTCAGAAAGATCTTTGTGCACGGTCTAATAAATGACTCTAGTGGACAAAAAATGTCTAAATCTAAAGGAAATATAATCGACCCTCTCGATATCATAGATGGAATTGACTTAAAGAGTCTTATTGAGAAGAGAATATCGGGTTTGATGCAGCCAAAAATGGAGGAAAAAATAAAGAACCAGACAATTAAAGAATTTCCTGAAGGAATTAAACCTTATGGAACAGATGCATTGAGATTGACATTCTGTTCCTTAGCTTCTGGAAGCAGAGAAGTTCGGTTCGATTTTAAGAGAGTTGAAGGATATAGAAATTTCTGTAATAAACTTTGGAATGCATCAAGGTTTATCCAAATGCAATTAGATAATTTTGAAAACTTTGAAAGGACAAAGCCTTCTGGAATTTTAGACGATTGGATTAATGCAAGAATGGATATTGCTATAGAAAAAACAAATAATGCTTTGAGTGACTATAGATTTGATCTAGCGACTCAATCAATTTATGAATTTATTTGGTATGAACTTTGTGATTGGTATATAGAATTTTGTAAGATCAATTTAAACTCTCAAAGTTTAGAGGCATCAGAAAAAAATCTTTTGTTAAATTCAATGATTGAAATTCTCGAAAAAACATTACGTCTTTCTCATCCTTTTATGCCTTTTATTACTGAAGAAATTTGGCAAAACTTTAAAGATTTACATCAATCAAAAAATGAGAGTGTTGCTATTTCATCTTTTCCTCAGAAAAAAGAGAAGTATGGTTCAAAAAATGCAGATGACATTGAATGGGTTAAACAATTTATATCAGGGGTAAGAAATATAAAAGGAGAAATGAAAATTTCTCCTTCGAAGACAATAACCTCAATTATTCAGTCTGCAAATGAAGAAGATAAAAGAAAAGTAAAAAAGCATAAAGAATTATTATTCGAATTATTAAAAATAAAAGAACTTAACTTTATTGATGAAAAAAATGCACCACCTTCTGCAATATTCACTTTGGGAGGAATGAAAATATTAATACCGCTTGAAGGTCTAATTGAGCCTGATAAGGAAATAACAAGAATAGATAAATTGATAAATAAGCTTCAAACTGAATTAAACTCAATAACCTCTAAACTTAATAATGATAATTTTATCGAAAATGCACCTCAAGAATTAGTTAATCAACAACGAGATAGATCAAATTATTTATCTAATGAAATCAATAACTTAGAGATACAACATAAAGAAATAAATAAGCTAATTTAAGCTTCCCAATCCCTAGCTCTGCTATAATATTTAAGGTTTTATTATGTTTTTCAGGGCACTGGTTACAAGCGGATTCTTAGCTCTACTTTTTTGGGGGATCTTGAACTATTTTAGAGAGAATAATGTTCTAGATTACACCTCCCTTATAAATACAAATTACCTAATTTTATTTCTTTGGTTTATGGGCTTTCTTTCAACTGTTGCTTTTGTGTACGGAAGAAGGTTAAGGAAAATTTTTGGAACTGAGACAGGAAAAATAAAATGGTTTGACCCTAGCAAGGGGTATGGTTTTTTAATAAGAGACAAAGGAGGTGATCTTTTTGTTCATCTTAGATCTGTTAATCCAAATGATAGAAGGAAACTAAAAGAGAATACAAGAGTAAGATTTGTAGTAGAAGATACAGAAAAAGGACCACAAGCAGATAAAATAAAAATTATCTAAAAGCTCCTTTGTATGAACCAAAAAATACCTACACTCACTAAGCTTATTGCTATCAAAGATTCAATAATGTTTTTACTTAATAAATTAAGACTCTTATTAAGATACAAAAGAAAAAGAAAAATTAAAGCTGCAATTATCTGACCAAATTCAACGCCTAAATTAAATCCTATCAAAGCTAAATAGAGTACATTGTCTGGTAAGCCTACTTCGGATAAGTACCCTCCAAAACCAAATCCATGGACCAGTCCAAATAAAGAAGTTATGAGAAGTGAAAAAGATAAGCTTTTTGAGTTCTTAGATAAAGCTAAATAACTAAAACTAAAAATCATTAATCCAAAGTAACCATAAATTAAATAACTACCATTTATATAATAAAAACAAAGCAGAAATAAAGCCCAGAAAATTAACATAAAAAACAGGTATTGATTAAAGATCTTCTTATTCTTTGAAAGATACTCTATGCCTAAGATAAATATAGAAAATCCTATTGTGGCTTCAACAAAGCTTGATGCAGGTGAAATTAACCCTAGAACTGCTAAACAAAATGACAAAGTATGACCTAAAGTAAAGCCTGTTATAGCTATTAAAATATTCTTAAATCTATGACTAATAAGTAAAAGGCCAAGCAAAAATGCCAAATGATCAAACCCAGTAGATATATGGTCTAGACCAAGGCTAAAATACGAAAGAAATGAAGAAAGTAGGCTTTTTTCGGGAATATCAGAGCTTTTTAAACTAACTTCCAAGACTCTATCAGAGTTTAAGAATATTTTTTCAGGAAAAGATTTACCGTCTATCTTGATCTTGGCAATATGACTATGTGTAGTATCAAGATCAAAAAATGCATCATTATTAATATGGAAACTATTTTCATCTAGCAATAAGCACTCTTGATTAATTGAAAACTTATACAAACCTTCTCTATAAGTTAACTTTGTTACAGAATCATCGATATTACAGTTAGAAAAGTAAATTGAATTGATGAGATAATTTTCTAAAGAAGAAAAATCATCTAAATTTAAATTTATTAAAACTGATTCCCTTACACTGAGAGTTGATTGAACTTTTATAACTTCATCTGTTATTTCAATATTCCAATTAGAATAAGATTCACTCCTCTGATGTGAACTTATAAATAAAGGAAGAAATAGAAAAAAGACTACAAGCCTTTTGAGAGACTTCATTTATAGTTCCTTAATCCTTTTTATTTCATACCATCCTTTTAAGTCTTCAAGATATTCTCTAAGAGAATTATCATCTCTTCTTCTCTGATACTCCTTAAGTATTTTTGGTTGAATTGAATCAAATTCTTCAGGCTCTGATAATTCTTTATCAAATAAATAAATTATCTTGTGCCCTCCTGCAACTTCCATTGGAACAGAAAACTCTCCCGGCTCTAGTCTTCTAGCTAAATTCATCAGGGTTGGACCAATATATTCTCTAACTTTAGATAAATTCATCATTGAATTTGGAATGGTTAAGGCAGATTGATCAGCCATCTTAGAAACTTCATCATATGAGGCTCCTTCTTTTAAATATTCAAAAGCTTCTTCGGATCTCTCTTTAGAATCTCCGCTTGAATTAGAAAAATAAATTTGCTGAAGTCTTAATCTTGAAGCAGAAGAGAAGAAGCCGATATTTTGCTCATAAAATTTTCTTAATGTTTCTTCTTCAACAGATTCTAAATAGTTTTCTGAAATAATTAACTTAATCATTTGTTGAATTATTGACCCCCTAACTATCTGATTATTCTCAAACAAGCCTAACTCTTTAGCTCTAATGATTAATAATTCTTCTTCGATCATTCTCTCTAGAACATAATTTTTATCTCTTTCTGTAATCGGGTTTTTTTTATCTTTTGCTAGCCCTTCAAGCTGTGAATAATACTTTTCTTTACTTATTTGAACTCCTCCAACATTAGCAACCCAATCATCTTCGATAAGGTTAGATTCTTGAACAATAGAATTTGCTGCTAAAAAAACGCCTATAAATAATCCAAAAATAAGTAAGCTGTTCTGAAGTCTTTCGTTCATTTAGACACCATTTCAATATGCAATATCCCATCTTCATCATAAGGGTCGCCTAGTCTCTTAAAACCAAGGTTTTCATAATAGTCTTGGAGGTGAATCTGAGCAGATATCTTAATTGGTTTATTGGGAAATAATTGGTAACACTTCTCTTTACCTTTATTTATTATTACTTTCCCAAGCCCTGCCCCTCTAAAGTTTTCAGTAATAATAATCCTACCTAGGCTAGGTTCAGGATATGAAGTTCCTGGCTTCAAAAGCCTCAAGTAACCTATTAAATTTCCTTGATTCTTTACCGAGAGATGTAAGGCTTCTTGGTCCTTTCCATCAGCATCTTGATACCAGCATTCTTGCTCTACTATAAAGATATTCTGCCTAAGACATAAAATCTCATAAACTTCCTCGTTAGATAGATCTGAAAAACTTGACCATTCATAATCTAAAGATTCGTGTAAGCTATTTGTCATGGACAAGGATTAGGGCATTGATAATGAATTTCTTCTATAGCCTTAAAATCTTCTTCACTTAAATTAACTTCAAAACTGTCTATAGCTAACTTTAATTGGTCCATAGTAGTTGCCCCTATGATATTAGAGGTTACAAAATCTCTGGAATTAACGAAAGCATTTGCAAATACAGCAGGATCCATTCCTATTTTCTTAGCATACTCTACATATTGAATAATTGCTTTTTCTGCATGAGGAGTCTCGTATCTCTGACCTCTTTCAAATAGAGTTGTTCTTGCTCCTTCAGGTCTAGCTCCATTTATATACTTTCCAGTTAAGTAACCCTGAGCAAGCGGCGAATAAGCTAAAAGGCCAACAGAAGACCTATGATAAAACTCTGACATTCCGCTTTCATAAGACCTGTTTAAAAGGTTATAAGCATTTTGCACAGAAACTACCATAGGAAGATCCAATAATTCTGCTTGCTTGATAAACTCTCCTAAGCCCCATGGGGTTTCATTTGATAGTCCTATATTCCCAATTTTTCCACTCTTGCATAAATCTCCCAATACCTCCAAGGTCTCGGATATAGCTATGCTTTCTACATCTAAGTGTTTATAAGAGAGACCTCCTCCAAAAAGGTTAATTGGTCTATCTGGCCAATGTAATTGATAAAGGTCAATATAATCAGTTTGCAGTCTTTTTAAACTCGCATTTACTGCCATCTCAATATTTTTTCTATCTAACCTAGTGTCGCCTCCCCTGAACCAACTCATATTGCTCCTGCCAGCAACTTTCGTAGCTAATATAATCTTGTCTCTATTTCCTGTTTTCGCAAACCATGTTCCTATAATTTCTTCTGTTCTTCCTTGAGTTTCTGCCATAGGAGGTATTGAATATAACTCAGCGGTATCGAAGAAATTTATTCCTCTTTCAAAAGCATAATCCATTTGCTCATGACCTTCTTCTTCTGTGTTTTGCTGACCCCATGTCATCGTTCCTAAGCAAATAAGACTCACATCTATATCTGTATTTCCTAATTTTCTATATTCCATTAATAATCCCTAATTCAAAAAAAGAAACTATAATAATCAAACTTTAAGGAGAAACAAATCAAATGGAAGAATCTATTTTTAATTTTACTTGTAAAGATGTTCATGGATATGAAAAAAAATTATCTGATCTTGAAGGAAAAGTAACTCTAGTTGTAAATACAGCCAGTAAGTGTGGTTTTACTCCTCAATACAAAGGCCTAGAAGATCTTTACCAAAAATATAAAGATCAAGGTCTAGAAATTCTTGGATTTCCTTGCAATCAATTTGGAAATCAGGAACCTGGGGCCGATAGTGAGATTGAAGAATTTTGTACTCTTAACTATGGGGTAAGCTTCCCAATTTTCTCTAAAGTAGATGTTAACGGAGATTCTGCAGATCCTCTTTTTAAGTTCTTAACTTCTAATAAAAAAGGATTACTAGGCTCAAGCCAGATTAAGTGGAACTTCACAAAATTCTTAGTTGATAAGAAAGGAAAACCTGTAAAAAGGTTTTCTCCGACTACTACTCCTGAAAAACTTGCTGAAGATATAGAAAAGATATTAGTTTAAAACTAAATTAACATCCATTTCCTTTTAACTGTTTTTGAAAAAAGAAGAGCATCTTCTTTTTCATAATTTGGAGAAGATCGATAATATTCTTTCCGCAAACCTACTTGTTTAAAATTATTATTCTTGTAAAGGTTTATAGCATTTGTATTTGATTTCCTTACTTCCAAAACTACCTTCTTACACCCCATGGCCTTAGCAGCAAGCTCTAGTTTATCCAGTAGACTTGTTCCTAGGCCTCTTTTTCTAAATCTAGAAGCAACTCCTATATTAAGTAAATGAGCTTCATCTAAAGAAAAAGATGTAATTGAAAATCCAGAAAATTTCCCCTGATATTCTTGGATAAGGCAGTAGTAATCCTTTTTTAAACAATCTAGGAAGTTTTTTTCTGACCATGGGACGGGATTGGAAGCTCTCTCAATTTCTAGGACCGCCTTAAGGTCATCTTCTTCCATATATCTATAAACTACTTTTGACATTAATCTTGAATAATATCCTGCCATATATCTTTCTTGATTGACCCAACTTCTAAAATTTCTGAAATAGAACTAAACAAGTGATATTTCTTAAATTTTTCCATATTGTCTTGGGTTAGTACTTCACTTCCAAACACTATCAAAGTTATATCTTTATACTCTTTGTTGCTGTTTATTCTAATCTCTTCGATTATGCCCCCTCCTCCTAAAGCCATACTAAGTTGTTTAAGAAAAACTTCTTCTTCTTTATCTCTCTCAATAGGATTTTTGCTGACGTAAATTTTTTTACTGATCAAAAGCAAAGATAAAGCTTCATTTTTGCTTGAAGGTATATCACTATTATTCTTCTCTCTCCAAAAAGTATAACCAAGGGATTTTAATTTTTCTAAAGGCTCTAGACTCATAATAAACTGAATTTTTATAATATATTATCACTCATAACTTGACCCACATAGAAGGCATATATATGCTTCGTCGGATGTTTAAGGTCATAGAAAGCTTTTTTCTGCTTCGACTGATTTACCCGATCTTTTAATAAAGATTTCGGGGCCATTTCATTTACTTTTAATTTCCAAACTTTCAATAGCAGATGTCCAAGATAGAGAACAAATCAATAACAAAATATAAAGCTTTCAAACCAATTGATCTAAAAGATAGAACTTGGCCTAATAACCAAATTACTACTAGCCCAATTTGGTGCAGTGTTGATCTAAGAGATGGCAATCAAGCATTAATTGAACCTATGGGCGAAGAAAGAAAGCTAAGAATGTTCAAATTATTGTTAGATATTGGCTTTAAAGAAATTGAAGTAGGTTTTCCTTCAGCTTCACAAACAGATTTTGATTTTGTAAGAAAAATCATTAATGATGGTCTAATTCCTGATGACGTAACAATTCAAGTTTTAACTCAATCCAGAAAAGAATTAATTGATAGGACTTTCGAGTCATTAAAAGGTGCAAAAAACGCGATAGTGCACTTTTATAATTCCACCTCAACAATACAAAGAAGAGTTGTTTTCAAAGGAAATAAAGAAGAAATAAAAAAAATAGCGACTGATGGAGCTAATTGGGTTATGGAGAATGCAGAAAAAAATTCAGATACCAATTGGAGATTTGAATATAGCCCTGAAAGTTTTACAGGTACTGAACTAGAGTATGCTGCAGAGGTTTGTAATGAGGTAAATCAAATCCTAAAACCTACCTCAGATAGAAAAACCATTATTAATTTACCAGCGACCGTTGAATTGGCTTCGCCAAATGTATATGCAGATCAAATCGAATGGATGTCTAGAAATATAGATAATAGAGAGGACGTGGTTATTAGTCTTCATCCTCATAACGATAGAGGATCTGCAGTAGCTGCAACTGAACTTGGTGTATTGGCGGGAGCAGATAGGATTGAAGGAACCCTTTTTGGTAATGGAGAAAGAACTGGAAATGTGGATATCGTTTCTTTGGCTTTAAATATGTTAACTCAAGGAGTTGATCCTCATCTTGATTTTTCAGATATTAATCCAATTATGAGAGAGGTAGAATATTGTAATCAACTACCAGTTCACCCAAGACATCCTTATGCTGGAGACCTTGTTTTCACAGCCTTTTCTGGATCACATCAGGATGCTATCAATAAGGGGTTTAATGCAATGCGATCATCTAACAGTCCTCTTTGGGAAGTCCCTTATCTCCCAATAGATCCTGCTGATGTAGGTAGGACTTATGAAGCAGTTATAAGAATTAACAGTCAATCAGGGAAAGGAGGTATAGCCTATCTACTTGAAAAAGACCACGGTTTGAGTATGCCCAGGAGGTTGCAAGTTGAGTTTAGTCAGGTCATTCAAAGAATAACAGATGAAACAGGCAAAGAAATTTCACCTTCTGATATTTGGGAAACTTTTCAAAAAACCTACTTAAACACAAATGGTAATTATGAATTTATAGAACATAGTATTGAATCTATAAAGGAAGAAGATCTTCTGAAGGCAAAACTAAAAATTAATGGACAAGAAGTCGAAATAGAGGGAAAGGGGAATGGTCCAATCGATGCATTTACAAATGCCCTTCAATCTCAGAATATTGATATAAAGATTCAAGACTATCATCAGCATGCAATAAGCTCAGGTTCTGATGCTAAAGCTGTGGCTTATATCGAGATAAAATCTAGTGACTCCTATTCTTGGGGGGTAGGAATGCACAGAAATACAGTTATAGCTGGTCTAGGTTCTATAATAAGTGCTCTTAATAAGATTTCTTCTAGCTAATTTTTTTCCTTTCTTATAACCTATATCTTATATGGGGGAAAACGGAACTGCAGTAAGCAGAAATAAAATTTTAGCATATGGAGGGCTAGCTACTCCTCTTGCCATGATTGGCTACCCTATCGCTATCTGGCTTATACCTTTTTACTCAGAAGTCACAAAATTTGAACTTGCTCTACTAGCTGACCTTCTGCTTTTAGCAAGATTTACTGATGTAATTACTGACCCACTTCTGGGTCAATTAGGAGATTCAACCAAAACAAGAATAGGAAGGCGAAAACCATGGATAGCTTTGGGCGTTCCATTGATGATGTATGCAATCTACAGACTATTTATGCCAGGAGATGACGTTACAGTTAGTTATTTTCTTATCTGGATAATGCTTATGTATCTAGGTTCTACTGCAATAGGCATACCTTATGGAGCATGGGGGGCAGAGATATCCCCTGATTATCACCAAAGATCAAGAATAGTCAGCGGAAGAGAAGGATGGACCCTAATTGGATTGTTAATTTCAGCATTAATTCCGTTAGCAATAGAAGTATCAGGAAATGGCATAGGCATGAGAGAGTCTATATCAAGGATGTTGTCAGCCATATTCCTGTTTGAAGATTTTGAAACATCTGGAAAGATGAGAGATATTCTTGCTTATATGGGGCTTGGAATTATCTTACTCTTACCTATTTTTGCTGCTTGGGCCCTTTGGAAAGTCCCCGATCCTATGCCAGAGGTTCAAAAGAAGATTCCTTTAAAAGAAGGCTTGAGATATGCAGCAGAAAACCCACTCTTAGTTAGAATACTTTTAATTATCTTCTTAGTTATAGCTGGAGAATCTTTTAGAAACACCCTTTCATTATGGTTTGTAAGAGATGTTATAGGTATAGAAACTGTGGGAGCATCTTATGCTAGATATTTTATAGCAGGATTAATTGGTATACCTTTTTGGCTTTGGCTAGGTAAGACCATAAGCAAACATAAAGCCTTTTGTATAACCCTTGTAGGAACTGGGACAGTAAGTTTCTTATGTTTTTTCCTAGAACAAGGAGATTATGCTCAATTTCATGCTCTATTCTTGCTTAAAGGATTTTGTTTTGGAGGGCTTCAATTCCTACCTGCTTCTATGTTAGCTGATGTAGTAGATCTAGATTCTTTAAAAACAGGAGGTAGGAGAGCAGGAACATTCTTTGCTCTTAACGGAATGATCGCAAAGGTATCTGCGATGCTAGCAGTTTGGGCAGCGGCTAGATTAGTTGATGCCTTTGGCTTTATTCCTGGAATAGAAAATACTGATGATGCTATGCTTGCCTTAAGGGTATTTTATTGTATTGGCTGTGCTGCTTTCTTTGTTCCCGCTTTATTTCTAACTTGGTTCTATCCATTGACACCAAAAAAGCATGAAGAATTAAGAAAAGAACTAGAAGAGAAAACTCAAAGAGAATTAAGTTCCTAATTTATCCTTCCAGATAAAATCAATACCTTCTTCTTCTGCAGAAACAGAGAATTCTTTAGAAATCCAAAGGCTTGGAACTGCTGCCAATTTATTTTCTATATAAATTAACGGGATACGGTCTCTAGCCCATGGAGGAATTTTAGATTCTTGATAAAGCTTTTTTAAAGATTTGGTCTTATCCTTTTCTGCAGGACAAAACTTCTCTCCTCCTATTCTTGATCTAACCTCTAGATTTGATTTAACTAAAGCAGGAGATATTCCTTTTCCTTTATTTTTGGTAGCTTTAAGAACACCTGTATCTAATCTGAGTTCATCACTCATATCCCAACATAGTTTTATATTAAGTCGATGATCAGATGTTTCCTCAGGCAGTAAGGTAATTTTTCCATTGTATCTTCTCATCTCAAATTTATTGCCTTTAGAATCTTTAAGTCTAATGATGGGAGAAGAGTCAATCTTGGCATTCATAAAGCTAGAAATAATCTCTGAAACAACTGAACTAGTTGGATTTATGTTCATAGAATCTAACCAAAATCTAAATAAGTTTCTAAGCCTTGGATCAGATAATCTAGCAAGATATTTCAATGAAAGTTCTTCATCTAGAGTGGCTTTATCTATGTCTTCTTTTGCTCTTTCATTTAAAAGAAATGTTGCTTGCAGAGATTCTCTAGATATAAATTCAATTGCCTTAGATAAATTTGGCCATCTTTTAAGGATAACTGGAATAATTTTATTTCTAATATAGTTTCTAGAAAAATAATCATCTGTATTTGATAAGTCTTCTATCCAGTTCAATTTTCTTTCTCTCGCAAATTCTAGAATATCAGTTTTATCAGTATCTAATAGAGGTCTCATTAATATAAATCTACTATCTTCTTTAATATTAGGAATACCTGTCAGACCCTTTATGCTTGTTCCACGAAATAGCCTAAACAGAATTGTTTCCATCTGATCTTCTTTATGATGCGCAGTTAAAATGACATCTCCATCTAGAAACCAATTTTCTAACTTCTTATATCTTAAGCTTCTCATTTCATCTTCACTTGAACCTTTTGGTAGATTTAGAGAATAGCTCTGGAAATTTACACCTAGACCTTCAGCAACTCCTTTACAGTGTTTTTCCCAAGAGTCAGATTCTTCATTTATTCCGTGGTTAACATGCAAAGCGTAAATCTTTTTTTTATTTAAATTTAGCTCACTTAATCTCTTTAAAAGCGAGTGAGAGTCCACTCCGCCTGAGTAAGCTACACCAATACGATTAAATTTGGATAATTCTTTTTCGGATATAGAAAGATTGAAAGACAAGACTACTTACCGTAACTCATTAGCCGCTGATATCTTCTATCTAATAAATCTTCCATAGAGTACTTTGAAAGTTCAGTTAAATTATTGATTATAGATTTCTTTATAGAGGTTGCTGCTTGATCAGGATCTCTATGAGCTCCTCCAAGGGGCTCCTCTATTATTTCATCAATTAATCCTAGATTTAGAAGGTTTTCTGAATTTAGTTTCATTGCTTCTGCTGCTTGTGGTGCCATAGAAGGATCCCTCCATACAATAGAGGCACAAGCTTCTGGAGAGGCTACTGAATAAGTAGAATATTCCATCATAGAGATCGCATCTCCAACACCTATAGCCAAAGCACCTCCTGAGCCTCCCTCTCCAATAACATTAACTAATATAGGGGTTCTTAAGTTAGACATTATTTCAAGGTTGGATGCTATTGCCTCACTTTGCCCTCTTTCTTCACTATCGATACCTGGATATGCCCCAGGAGTATCTATAAATGTAACTATTGGAATTTCAAATCTTTCAGCTAGTTTCATTAGCCTTCCTGCTTTTCTGTATCCTTCCGGTTGTGGCATGCCAAAATTATGTTCCAACTTTTCTTCCGTTGTTCTTCCTTTTTCATGACCGATAACAACAACTGAATAATTTCCTATCTTTGCTAATCCTCCTACTAAGGCCCTATCATCTCCAAAACTTCTATCTCCATGTAATTCATCAAAATCTTCAAAAACTTTTTCTAGATAATTAAAAAAATGAGGTCTAGAAGGATGTCTAGCTACCTGAACACATTGCCAAGGAGTAAGCTTCTTATAAATTTTTTGAGTAGTCTCTATAATTGATTTATTTAAAACTTCTATCTCGGAAGAGATATCATCAGCACTTAAATCTCCAGCAGATTCTAACTCTAAAATTTGTCTTTCTATTTGAGCAATTGGTTCTTCAAATTCTAAATATTCTCTGGTCATTCTTATTAATGTAGGTTGGGCCTAGGATGATACACTAATTGAACATTGTTATTTCCACATAATTCCCTTAATAAACTGATTGAGTCGTCACTCAAGCTTATCAATACATCTTTTGGTAAGGCTATATCTCCTGAAGCTATACCCCCAGAATAGTTAATTACTATAGGACTTCCTTCAGAGGCAGACATCTCTTTTAAAGAAGAAGTTAATTCTTCAACATCTGTTTTATTCTCATCTAGTATTATTTGTACATGACTTGTGTACTCATTTTGAGCTTGTTCCCAATTGAGCACTCTATCTGCAACAATTTTGTATGACCCTTTCGTAAAATCATCTTTTTCTACAACCCCTTCAACGACTACTAATTGACCTTTCCTTAACGCATTTCTATATAAGTCAAAAGCTTCAGCCCAAATAGAAACTTCTATTTTAGAATTTCCATCATCAAGAGTAGCAAAAGCATATCTACCATGCCTTCCTTGCCTTACATTTATATACAAAACCATCCCGGCAACTCTTTGAGGATGAGGAGCTTCTTCTATTTCATGGATCAGAAGTCCGCACATTTTTCTAACTTCTTCTTCTCGACCATCCATAGGATGTGCATCCAAGTAAAATCCAAGTGCACTCCATTCATGACTTAACCTGTTATAGTGTTCGTTGGTTAAAACCATCTCATCTTCAGTTATTTTATTCTCCTCGTAACCAAATAAATCATTAATTTTGCTTTCCAATCTTTCGGATGCTTGCTCTACTTTCTTTAGAACTGAATCAATTTGATTATAAATAATATCTCTTTTACCTAGGCTATCCATGGCACCTGACCCAATTAATGCGGTTAGAATCCTTTTATTAACTCTGTTAGAACCTACTCTTAAGCAGAAATCATATAGGTCAATAAATTCGCCATTAGTCCTGACTTCTAGGATTCTAGCCACCAATGAATCTCCTATGCCCTTAATAGCCCCTAGACCATAAAGTATTGTATTCTGATCTAGATCTTCAAAAATGTAATTACTCTGATTTATATCTGGTTTTAAAACTATTAACCCTGCTTCTCTAGAATCTTGCACAAACATTTGAATCCTATCTGTAGAATCTAATTCACATGAAAGCATAGAAGCCATAAATTCCGATGGATAATGTGCTTTGAGCCATGCAGTTTGGTATGCGATTGTGGCGTAACCAACTGAATGAGATCTGTTAAATCCATATCCTGCAAATTGCTCAATTTGATCAAATAGATTTTCTGCATACCTTTTATTTACTTTATTTTTAGAGGCTCCTTCTATGAAAGCACTTCTTTGCTCCTCCATCTCCTCTTTCTTTTTCTTTCCCATTGCCCTTCTAAGAATATCTGCTTGTCCTAAAGAAAAACCTGCAAGCTCTTGAGCAATCTGCATTACTTGTTCTTGATAAACAATTACGCCATAAGTTGTTTCTAGTATTCTCTTGACTGCTTCATGGCCATAAGTAACCTCTTCTCTTCCATGTTTTCTATTTATATAGGCATCTACCATATTCATGCCTAATGCACCTGGTCTATAGAGTGCGTTCATACTAACTAAGTCTTCGAATCCATTAGGTACTAACTGCCTCAGATACTCTCTCATGCCTCTAGATTCAAACTGAAATACTCCAGTAGTTTCTCCTTTTTGGAGCATAGCAAAAGTCTTCTTGTCATCTAACGGAAGCTTATCAATATCCACTTCCTTAGAAGTAGATTTTGCATTTATTCTTTTTACAGTTTGATGAATTACTGTCAGTGTTTTTAATCCTAAGAAATCAAATTTAACTAAACCAGCAGATTCAATATCTCCCATATCAAATTGAGTTGCTACAGTTCCTTTTTCTTGATCAACGACCAATGGGGTAAAGTCAGTAAGTGCCGTAGGTGCAATTACTACTCCAGCAGCATGCGTTCCAACACTTCTTGAAAGCCCTTCAAGTTTAAGTGCCATTTCAAAAACTTCCTGGGATTCTTCACTTGAATCAATTACCTCTTTAAAATCTTTTTCTTTATAAGCTTCTTGCAAAGAAATGCCTAAAACATCAGGGATCGCTTTAGCTAACCTATCTCCAAAACCATAAGGTTTACCAAGAACTCTTACGACATCCCTAAGAACTGCTCTAGCGGCCATTGTTCCTCTAGTACTGATTTGAGCTACTGAGTCTTTTCCATATTTAGTAGTTACATACTCTAAAACCCTATCTCTTCCTTCCATACAAAAGTCTATGTCAAAATCAGGGTTACTAACCCTGTCAGGGTTTAAGAATCTTTCGAATAAAAGATCATACTTTATTGGATCAATGGATGTTATACCTAAAGCATAAGCAGTGATAGATCCCGCACCAGAACCTCGTCCAGGTCCTACTGGAATATCGTTATTTTTGGCCCAATTAACAAAATCTGAAACAATTAAAAAATATCCTGCAAAATCTAGTTTACAAATCATATCTAGCTCATATTCCAATCTAGAAAAATATACTTCTTCATTAATTGTATAATCTTGGAGCGAATTTTGAATTTGATAGATCCTCTCCTTAAGCCCCTCCTTAGATTGGCCTCTTAAGTATTGTTCAGTGGTTAAATTGTCAGGAACTTGAAAATCAGGGAGATAAAATTCTCCGAGCTCTAGCTCTAGATTACATTTTTTAGCTATTAAAACTGTGTTTTCTATGGCTTCTGGAAAGTCTTTAAACTTTTCAATCATTTCCTCATTAGAAGCAAAGTACTGAGTCTCCAAGTATTTCTTCTCTCTTCTTGGGTCATCTAATATTTCACCAGATTGAATACAAACTCTTGCCTCATGTGCCTCAAAATCAGAAAGGCTCTCATCTTCAATCTCAGTATTAGATAGAAACTGAACATTATTAGTGGCAACAATTGGTATAGAGTTTTTACCAGCAATCTCTATAGCTTGGTTTATATATTCTTCTTCACCTCTTCTTCCTAACTTAGATATTTCGATAAAGAAGTCCTTACCAAATATTCCTTTCAAAAACTCTGCTCTAGACTCTGCTAATTTATTGTTGCTTGCCATAATGGCTTGTCCAATGTGGCCTTCTTGACCACCAGACAAAGCAATCAATCCCTCTGAATATTCGCTAAGCCATTCTATCTTTACTAAAGGATCGCCTTTTTTTTGCCCCTCAACATAAGCTTTAGATACTAGTTTCGTAAGATTTGTATATCCTGTTTGATTTTTAACTAGAAGAACTAAAGGACCTGGAATTGAGTCATAATCCTTTATAACTAAAATTTCAGAACCAATAATTGGCTTTATGCCATGTGCTCTTGCGCTGTTATAAAATTTTATTAGACCAAATAAATTAGAAAGATCTGTGAGAGCAACGGCAGAAAATTTCTTTTCAACAGAATTTTTTACTAGGTCATCTATTCTTATAATCCCATCATTTAAGGAGAATTCAGAGTGTACATGGAGGTGAACAAATCCTGGGCTAGTCATGAAATTATAATGTTATAAATACTTCAAAATAGGTTTAAATGTTTTTCTATGATGCACACAGATACCTTTTAATTCTATAGCCTCTAGGTGTTGTTTGGTAGGGTAACCTTTATGATTTTTGAAAGAATATTCAGGAAATTTCTTATCTAGATTAATCATATAATTATCTCTGTGATATTTAGCTAGTATTGATGCAGCCATCACCTCTTTAAATTTATCATCAGCCTTAATGATAGCTCTCATCTCTATATCCATATCAAGAATAAAATTTCCATCGATTATTAATTCTGAAGGTTTTATATCTAAAGATATGACAGCTCTTTTCATTGCTAATAATGAAGCGTTTAAGATATTAAATTTCTCTATCTCCTCAACAGATGCAGAGCTTACTGACCAGCTTAATGAATGCTTCTTTATTTCTTCTGCAAGTAAAGCTATCTTATTTTTGTTGAGTTTTTTTGAGTCGGCTAAATCAGGGATTGCTTTTTCTGGATTTAGTATAACCGCAGCAGCATAAACTGGTCCTGCTATCGGCCCTCTTCCAGCCTCATCTACTCCAGCTATTTTCATTAACTATCTATAATTTCCAAGACTCTTGCGGCTGCTGTATTTGGGCCATCTGAAAGCAAGCTTGTATGAATCCTTTCAAAATCTTTCAAACAATTTAGATAATTATTTTGAATGTTTTTAAATCCCTCCAATAGCCTTTCAGGGTTAACGTCATCTTGTAAGAATTCAGGTAATAATTCTTTTTCAGATAGTATATTAGGTAGAGAAATATTTTTTATCCTTAACAATGGTTTTATTACTTTATAAGAAAGCCAATTTGTTTTATAGGCAACCACTACAGGAGTTCCAAACAAAGCAGCTTCCAAACTAGCCGTACCAGAAGTAACAAACCCCATAGAAGAATCTTTTAAAACCTCTTTAGCATTTCCTATTGAAATTTCTATCCAATCTTCATTTTTCAATCCTTCTATGAGATTTATATGAGATTCATCTACTAAGGGCATATGAAAAGAAAATCCTTGATCATATTTTTTTATTTTTTTAGCCGTCTCTAAAAAAATATTACCGTGAGCTAAAATTTCTGATTTTCTGCTTCCTGGCATCAAAACTATCTTCTTATTAGATCTTTTATCAATCTTATCTTGTTTATTTATTAGGTGAGCTAGAGGATGACCAACAAACGTCACATGCACAGAAGAGCCTTTATAGGCATTGGATTCAAACGGGAAGAGAGTTAGAACTTCATCAACAGACTTTTCTATTGTCTTAATCCTTCCTTGTCTCCATGCCCAAATAGATGGACCAACATACTGAATACTCTTAATACTTCTTTTCTTTAGATACTTTGAAATAGATAGATTGAAATCGGGAGAATCTATGCCTATAAATAAATCTATTTGTTGATTAATTAAGTATTCTTTTAAACCCTTTCTCAAGGATAAAATCTCTTTTAAATTTTTGAGAGGCTCTACAATTCCCATAACGGAGATCTTTTCCATATCAAAAAAAGAATTTAGTCCTTCTTTTATCATTTGAGGTCCGCCCACACCTACAAATTCCACTGAGGGTTCAATTTCCTTTATTTTCTGTATTAAAGAAGCTCCCAGCTGATCTCCGGATTGCTCACCGGCAACAATGCCAATTTTAAATTTTTTATCTAGCGATCCCACGAGTAGATTTCTTTATCGTGGAGGTAAATAATTTTACTTCTTTATGTTTGGTTGCCAGCGGTCTGATCTCTTTTAAAGCCTCCTCAACGGTTAAATTCTTTCTATAGACAGATCTATAAGCTGATTTAAGTGATTCTATTGCAGACTTACTAAACCCTTGTCTTCGAAGTCCAATTGAATTGATACCATAAACTCCGGCCGGATTACCTCTTACTCTTACAAATGCAGGAACATCTTTATTCACTGCACTTCCCATAGCGCAAAAACTATAAGCTCCTATTGAACAATATTGATGAACAATGGCGTATCCACCTAAAATAGCGCCCTCTCCTACTTTTACAGCCCCAGCTAAAGCTGCTTGGTTTGTTAAGACAACATTATCAGCAATCTCGCAATCATGTGCGACATGAGAGTAAGCCAATAATAAATTATTATTTCCTATTTTTGTTACTCCTTTTTCTTGAACGGTGCCTCTGTGAATTGTTACACCTTCTCTAATTTGATTGCCATCTCCAATAGTTAGTTTTGTTGGCTCTCCCTTATATTTTTTGTCAGGACTGCCATCTCCTACAGTAGAAAACTGAAAGATATGATTATTTTTTCCTATTTTTGTAGGACCAGAAAGGATTACATGTGATTCGATAATGGTTCCCTTTGATATTCTTACTCCAGGACCTATAACAGAGTAAGGTCCAATAGTTACTCCCTCATCTATTTTCGCTTTCTTATCAATTATTGCTGTCTCGTGATGCATGTTATTTTGGTCTATCTGCACAAAGTATAACTGCTTCACCGATGATTTCATCTTCTACAGTGGCCTTGCAGTCAAATTTCCATATGCCCTTCTTATTAGTAATAATTTTTGATTCTAGAATGATTCTATCCCCTGGAATTGCTGGTTTTTTAAATCTCAAAGAATCAGCTCCAACAAAATAGTACATGGATCCTTCTTCGGGTTTTTTATCCATAGTCTTAAAACCGAGTATTCCTGAAGCTTGAGCCATTGCCTCCAAAATAAGAACACCAGGCATTACTTGTTTTTCTGGAAAATGCCCTGGAAAAAAGGGCTCATTAGTAGTTACATTCTTATAGGCCTTTATATATTTCCCTAGTTCTAGCTCAATAACCCTATCTACAAACAAGAAAGGATATCTGTGAGGAAGATATTCCTGAATTTCTTCTATTTCCATTTCTTTCATAATTTTTTATTTCTTTATCAAGTCTTTTAATTTCTTAAAAGCTACAGCGTTCTTTTTCCATAGACCATGATCCATAACAGGAGTTCCAGAAGAGTAAGTACCCGGCTTAAGGATAGATT
The DNA here is from genome assembly GCA_902628375.1 of uncultured SAR86 cluster bacterium. GTDB lineage: Bacteria > Pseudomonadota > Gammaproteobacteria > Magnimaribacterales > Magnimaribacteraceae > CACOMS01. Next base: position 45,115 of record CACOMS010000007.1, read on the forward strand.
TAGTGACTAATGTCAATGCAGTTATATTCACTTCATCTCCGATGATAATGTTGTCAATAATTCCGCAGTTACCAGAAATTGTACAATTTTTTCCTATCTGGGTACTGCCAGCTATTGCTGAATTTGCTGCAATAGCAGTTGAATCTCCAATTGTTACGTTATGAGCTATGTGAACCCCGTTATCTAGCTTTACATTATTTCCAAGTACAGTGTTTCCTGCTGATCCTCTATCAATGGAACAATTTGCACCCAACTCAACTTTAGTTCCTAGAATAACTTTTCCTAGATGCTCTATCTTAAACCACTCTCCATTTTCCTTTGCAAATCCTAAACCGTCAGAACCAAGAACACTACCAGAATGGATAATACAAAATGAACCTATTTCAATATCGTGATATATAGATACATTTGGATATATTATGGTGCTTTCTTCAATCTTTGAATTCTTTCCTATATAAACTCCAGATCCTATTTCTACATTATCTCCGATAACAGCTCCATCACTTATAACGCTGTAGGAACCAATACTAATATTTTTCCCTAATTTAGCTTCGGGGGAAACTTCAGATAACTCAGATATCATTACTTCTTTTTTAGTATGCATTAGCTCTTTAAATACATGAGAGGCTTTTGCATAAGATAAATAAGGGTCTTTAGAGATCAAATAATCGCAAGGACAAGAATCGATATGCTCTTCACTTAGAATAACTGCAGCTGCTTTAGTTTCATTAAGCTGCTTTAAATATGAAGATCTGGATAAGAACGAAACTTGTGTGTCATTAGCTTCATTCAAAGTACCTAGACCTGAAATAGACTTATTTTCATCACCAACCAACTTTAGACCTAATTTTTTAGCTAATAGGCCTAAAGTTAAAGCAGGATCCAAGCTCACAAAAAAATTATTCTTCTTTTTGGTTAAGTAGTTCTATAACTTCAGGTGTTAAGTTAAGACTTGGATCTCCCTGATCCCAGCCTAGTACAGACTCCTGTCTTAATAAGAATTTGATTCCCTTTGCTTTCATAAGCTCAGAAGTTACCACTGAAAATTTTTGTGCTTGATCTCTAACTACCTGATTTCTTAATTCTTCTTGCATTTGCCCAAGTTTTTGCTGTAAGAATTGAATATCTTGGGAAAGAGACCTAAGTCTATTCTGAGCTTCAGCCTTGTCATCATCAGACATAGTTGGTCCTTCTTTCTCAAGCTTTTGTTGAATCTCTTGAGCTTCAGTAACCTTAAGTTGAGCTTCTTCTGCAACTTCAGTCCAAGCTTTACTATTTTGTAGTTCCTCTATTGCTTGCTTAGCTGCTTCTGTGCTTAATAAAGCCCCCTGAACATCAATTACAGCAATACCTCCACTTGATTGTTCGGAATAAGCAGATATAGATAGCAAGGATGTTAAGAGTCCTAAAAGGACCATCTTGAAACTTAATTTCATATTTTTCTCCTAAACTTTTATAAATAAATTCTTCTAAAGGCGCAGTTTATACGTTAAACCCCTTTTTCATCCAGTTAATATTTCTAAAATTGTGTTCCTATTTCAAATTGGAAAGACTCTGTTCGATCTAAATCCCCAGCGTTTCCAGTTTGTGCAATAGCTAAAGACATAGGACCCAATTGAGTTATCCAAGTTGCACCCACACCAATAGAGTATCGTAACTCACCAAAATCTATCTCACTACAATTTATATTAACAGTTTCGTCTCCACAATCCTGGGCGAAGACATTACCAAAATCTACAAAAAACGAAGTTCTAACAGATCTTTGGTCTTCTAGGAAAGGCAATTTAAATATGAAGTCAAATCCCCCTTCTATCAAATAAGCGCCACCTATAGACCTGTCATCTCTATACCCATAGTAGGGATTAAAATAATAATCTCCATTCTCATCTTCTAAAGGCTCTCCATTTTCATCTAATATATAAAGAGAGTGATTTGCTCTAGGTCCCAAAGTATTTGCCTTGAATCCTCTTACTGAAGTTATACCTCCTGCATAGAAGTGTTCGTAAAAGGGAGGAACATTAGTATCTCCATAAGCCTCTAATGCTCCAATCTCCCCTCTAAGACCTATTACAAATTTACCATTTGCTATTGGTCTAAAATATTTATGTCGATACATCGCTCTAGCATAAGTTATAGAGCTACCAGGTAAGGATAACGATACATTAAATGATTGAGATTGACCTGCAGTTGGAAAGATTCCTCTATTTAGGGTTATTCTTTGCCAACTTAATTCAGTTTTATAAGCTTCAAATTTATTTCCTTCTGATTGAGTAAAAGCTAATACTTGTTGGGCTGATGAAGTACCAGTGTCAATGGTCGTATTTTCATATCTAAATCCTAGACCCACTCTCTCTATGTCGCTAATCGGTAGTCCAAATTGTATTCCTGCACCGAAAGAATCAGAGGTATAACTTGCTATATTGAATTGTCCATAATCGGATTCATTAAAGAAAATACTATAGCCTCTACTAACTCCATCTATGGTGAAATAGGGATCTAAGTAACTAAAGCTATAACTTCTCCTCCAGTTGCTATCATTAATTCCAATATTGACCTTCTTGCCCGTCCCAAATGCATTATTTTCAGCATAATTTAGACCTAAAACTAGTCCCCATGAGGAATAGCCAAAACTTCCCCCTATACTTCCAGAAACTTCTTCTTCAACTGTGAACTCAACATCAACTTGATCACTAACTCCTGGAACAGGGACTGTCTCATACTGAACCTCACCTTTGAAAAAACCAAGCCTCTCTAGTCTTAGTTTAGAGTTTTCAATTAAACGGTTTGAGGCCCATGATCCCTCCATTTGTCTCATTTCTCTTCTTAAAACAACGTCATGTGTTCTATTGTTGCCTAAAAATACTATCCTTCTAACATAGGTTCTTTGTTGAGGATCAACATAGAAGGTTAAATCTACTTGACCTGTGTTTTCATCGATTTCAGGCACTCCGTTAACTTCAGCAAAGCTATATCCTTCATTACCTAGCACGTTAGTGAACAATTCCTCTGTCTCTGTAACCAAGAATTGAGAATATGTGCTTCCTTCTTCAATCAATATTAGAGATCTAAGTATTTCTTCATCAACTGGCAAATCTCCTACTAGATTTATTTTGTTTATTTCAAAAGTGTCTCCCTCTTTTATATTTAAAGTTATATAGACAGATTGTTTATCAGGAGAAATTGACACTTGGGAGCTTTGAAGTTCAAACTTTACATAACCTCTATCTTTATAAAAAGAGGTTAGAGTTTCTATATCGCCTTTAAGCTTTTCCCTTGAATATTTATTATCCCCTGAAAAAAAGGAGAGCCAACCTCCTTCACTTAGCTCAAAATCTCTGAGTATTTCTTCGTCTTCAAATAATGTATTTCCAACTATGTTAATACTTTCTATCTTCGCAACCTCGCCTTCTTCTATTTCTATATCTAAAGCTACTCTATTTCTTGCTTCATTTTCAGTTTTTACATCTACCTTAGCTCCATACCTTCCCTGAGATACATATTGCCTTTGTATTTCTAAAGATAAGCTATTTAATATAGATCGCTTAAAAACTTGACCTGCTGATAAACCAGCTCCTTCTAGTCCTTTAATTAAATCTTCGGTTTTAATTGCTTTATTTCCTTCTATATCTATTGATGAAATAGATGGCCTTTCGTCAAGACTTATAAGCAAGATATTTCCATCGCGACCAATCTCGATATCATCAAATTGACCTGTAGAGAATAAAGACTTAGCCATATCTCTAAGTTTATATGAGTCTACTTTATCCCCTACGGAAACAGGTATGGCTGCAAATACACTCCCTGCTGATACTCTTTGTAGACCACTCAACCTGATATCACTAACTACCCATTCCTCTTCTTCAGAAAGAAGAGCTGAAGTGTATGAAAGCAAGAGGCTTAAAAATAATAAAGGAAGTGTTAGGCTTTTTTTCATTAAATTGTTCTACTTATATCATTAAAAATAGCAAATATACTCAAACCTAATATTAGGAATACGCCAATTCTATACGAATATTCAATAAAAGCTTCTGAAAGCTCTGATCCTTTAACCTTTTCTATACCGATAAGTACCAATCTACCGCCATCTAAGACAGGAATCGGTAGTAAATTTATTAAGCCCAAATTAATACTCATAATAGCTAGAAAAGTGATGAAGGGTACTAATCCAGCTTTGGCTGCAGAACCAGAGAGTTGGGCTATTTGGATAGGACCTCCTATATTATCTGTTGATACTTGTCCAAAAATTAATTTTTTGATTGAGTCTAATATAAGTAAAGTATATTCAATGGTTCTCTCTGTTCCCTTAGCTAATGCTGTTATTGGATTATGGGTAATTTCAATAATCAATGCGTTAGGTAATTTAGATATAGGAATGAAATAAATACCTAATCTTCCCTTGATTTTTCCATCTACATTCACAGAAGGTATAACCCAGATCTTAGAAAGAGCCACTCCGTCTCTTTCAATGACAAACTGAACTTCTTCCTCTGGTCTAGATGAAATTTCCTGAATTAAATCTTCTTGTGTAAGAATTTCAATTTCATTTACTGAAGTTATTTTGTCTCCTGCAAAAAGCCCCATTTCACTGGCAGCGCTACCTTCAACTACACTCTCTATAATTGGTGGTCTAAAAGGACTTATCCCTAATTGATTAATAGGGCTGATTTGAGAAGAGTCATTTAGCCAATCATTAATCTCTATAGATGTAGATTTGTAGGACTCGTTATGGATATATTTTATATCTATAGTTCCAGACTCCCCCATTCTGCTAGCCAATCTTGTATTAATGTCAGTAAAGCTATTAATCTTGTATCCATCAACTTCTAAAATCTTAGATCCTGTTTGTAAACCATACTCTTCTGCTAATGAGCCTTTTTGAACATGTCCCACTAAAGGAGCAAGATCCTTAACTCCGATCATAAAAACTAGTGAGAAAGCTAATACAGCCAAGATAAGATTTGCAAAAGGGCCTGCAAATGCGATTATTGCTTGTTCTTTAAGACTTGCTTCTGAGTAGGTTTTTAATTTCTCTGGGTTAGGTATTTTTTTATAATCTGGAAAATCATGCTCTCCAAGCATTTGTATATACCCCCCCAAAGGCAGTATTCCTATGGAAAAATCAGTTCCATTTTTGTCTGGTCTACTAAAAAGTTCCTTACCAAAACCAATCTTAAATTTTAATACATGGACTCCACTCCACTTAGCAGCAACAAAGTGTCCAAATTCATGAAAGCCAACAATCACTGCTATAACAATTAAGACAGAAATTACAAATAATAAATAATCCATTACGCAGCTAAACCTTTAATTATTAAGTCGGCACTTCTTCTGGCTATTAAATCAACTTCCTTTATAGAGCTTATATTATCTACTTTCTTTATTTCATTTATTTCTAGAACTTCAGAGATTACTCTTGGTATATCTAAATATTTTATAGATTCATTGAGAAACGCCTCTACAGCTACTTCATTTGCTGCATTTAATAATGCAGGAGCCGTTCCTCCTGTGATCAAGGCTTCCGTAGCAAGTCCTAAGCAAGGAAATTTATCAAAGTCAGGGTCTAAAAAAGTTAAGGGGCCAAGCTCTGAAAGATTAAGAGATTCAACATTAGAATTAATTCTATTCGGAAAGCCTAATCCATAAGCTATAGGTATCTTCATATCAGGTTTGCCTAATTGGGCAATGATGGAATTATCTTTAAATTCTACTAATGAGTGAACTATACCCTCAGGATGTATAATTATTTCTATTTCATTAGTATCTGATTCAAATAACCATTTTGCTTCTATTAGCTCCAAGCCCTTATTCATTAATGTAGAAGAATCAACTGATATTTTTCTTCCCATTGTCCAAATGGGGTGGTTTATAGCTTCTTCCATCGTTACATTAGCCAAGTCAGTCTTCTTTTTATTTAAAAAAGGCCCTCCTGAACCAGTCAATATGATCCTAGAAGCTTTTTCTTTTTGGTTTCCTCTGGAAAGACATTGATGTATTGCGCTGTGCTCACTATCCAGAGGAATAATTAATCCTCCGTTTTCTTTGCATAATTTATTAAGGTACTCTCCAGCAACAACATAAGATTCTTTGTTTGCCAATAGAACTCTTTTTCCTGAAGATAAAGCCGCTTCTACACCATTTAATCCTGCTATACCAACTACAGCTGCTACGACTGTATCTATAATATTGGAGGAAATTAAACTTAAAAGATCTTGCTCATTATTTATCACCTCCAAAGATTGATCTATGTCTTTTATTGCATCTTTTATGCTAATGAAGGAACTCTCATCTTCTAAATAAATATAATTCGGCTTAAATAATTTTATTTGTTCTAGTAACAAAGGATGGTTGCTTTTAGCAGCAAGAAGCTGAATATCAAACATGCCTGGATTTGATTTAACTACATCTAGCGTAGAACTTCCTATTGAACCAGTAGAACCTAGAATAGCTAAATTTCTCATTTGATAAGGTGGAAAACAAAAAAGTTAAAAAATAAAAAAACAGGAAATGCAGCTAAATGACTATCTATTCTGTCGAAAATCCCTCCATGACCAGGAATCAAATTAGATGAATCTTTGGTTCCAGATACTCTCTTAAATAGGCTAGCCGAAGCATCCCCTATAATTGAAAAAGTAGAAGTAATAAGTATTAGAAGCAATACGGGGACAAATGACACTTCCTTGAAAATAGAAATTGAGATGCTAAGAAAAAGTGAAGTTAAAATTACCCCTCCGATAAATCCCTCTAGAGTTTTTTTTGGACTAACATTCTGGAGAAATTTTCTTTTACCTAGAGATTTACCTATGAAATAAGCAAAAACATCTGTAAAGGCTGCTATACAGATTATAAATAAAAGAATCCCCCTTATATTAAATTCTGGGCTCAAGGCAAACTGATTAAATAAGACTAAATTAACTCCAGCTGAAAAACCTAAGAAAGAAATAACTCCGAAAAAAATCCAAGCCTTAGACGACTGTAAGAAGGATTTATTATGAGGAAAAGCTAGTATTAGAGGAATTAAAAATATCCACAAAGAAAAACTAAGCGTGATAAATAAAATATTAAACATTAGTAAGTCTTTAATTAAATAAGCGAGAGTAAAGAAAGAAATTGACCATATAGAAGCAGTTAAATTACTGAACCTTAGTCTTACAAATTCTAAACAACAAAGAGAAATAATTATATTGAATGCAAACCACAAGGGCATATCAGGTGTAAATAAAATCAATCCGGTCACTAAAAGCGCCATTGAAATTCCACTTATAAACCTTGCCTTATCCATTACTGCCCTGAAAATTAGATTTATCTCCAAAATTTCTTTTTCTAATAGAGTAATCTTCTAGCGCTCTATCAAACTCTTCTTCATCAAAATCAGGCCATAAGATATCCGTGAAAAAAAGCTCTGTATAAGCTAAATGCCATAACAAAAAGTTACTTATTCTTTTCTCTCCTCCAGTCCTTATACAGAGATCTGGGTCAGAGAAACCTGATAGGGAAGTATTTAGCGAAAATAACTCTTCATCTACTTCTTTATTTAGTTCCAGAGATCTTAGTTTATTTACCGTTTCTAATATTTCCCAGCGACCGCCATAACTTGCGGCAATCAACAAATCCAGCTGTTTATCCTTTTCTTCTTGATGGGTTTGAATTTCAGATTCCTTCATCTCTTCCTGCAGCTCTATTGTGAATTTGCTTAAGTCACCAATGAATTTCAAGCTTACTTTATTCT